>DSCM01000029.1 GCA_011049115.1 Pseudomonadota bacterium | reverse complement strand
TTTATAGTCAGCAAGCAGGCGGTCAAGTAGATCTTTTTCAATGGCCATATGAGCTCCTTTTAATGGGTGGGGTCACGGTGTACCCCTGAATGGCCATTTACACAATCTTTTTTACACCCTCGTATGACAAGTTTCCCGAAACAGGAGTGATCGGGGCGGCAGCGCCGACACCAAGAAAGCTACGTAAGTCGCTGACAATACGCCAAAAAAACAAAACCCGTCCAATAACCGGACGCGGTTAGTGGACGGGTCTGTCTTTTTTAAATAGTGGAGCAATCAACTCACGACCGCAACCCAGCCTCCATCCTCAAACCACCCCGTAACACATTGAAAACAAAGGACTTCACGTAGGGAGTCAAATCACGCCTTAAGTTCCCACTGGGGAAGCAACTTTTCTTCCCCACTTCCCAAGTTTCGGACGAGTTTGCTGGGTTTGCAACGCAAGCAAATACCAAGAACAACCTCCCAACGAATCTGATTCAATTCCGAAAATGGAAATCGAATTGGCCTACCTGCCCGGCAGTTTCGTGCCGTAACTCATGATTTCGATATAGCCCGCGTAGCTGAACAGGCGGTTGCGTTTCTGGGCGGTCAGCTCCTTGACGATGCCGAGCTGCTTCAGGTCAGCATCGCCTGGTCGAACTTGCTGCGCAGCTCCGGCGTCCAGTCGATGGGCGGACGCGGCGGCAGCAATTCGGGCACATCATCCTGGATGACGTTGCTCCACAGGGTGTCGTCGTCAATGCCGAAATAGCGCTTGGAGGTGGCCGGGCCGTCAAAGGTCACCAGCACATCGACATCACTGACGCTGCTCGCCGTGTCACGGGTGGTGGAGCCAAACAGGGCCAACCGGATCTGCAGCTCCGGCTTGCTGTCAAGGGCACGTTGTCTATTCATCGCTCAGCCTTCAAAGGCAAATTCATCTTCTGGGCTTTTGCGCACCCGAAACAGCAGGGCGCACGAGGGCCAATCGAAACTATTCGACAGTATAACATCTGCTATGCGGCGTGCAACTCAAAATTCGAAGGAGTTCAGACAGATCTGAAACCGCTCCGGCAAGTAGAGTCTACCCAAAAACAAATAAATCATTGTAATAATCGACTAAAAGACGATTTAATGAAGCCAGGCAGATCAGTGAAACTCTGGTTGATGAGCTCTACTCCTTGAGCGGGCTTGCGAAAAAGCCCAGAACTTACCGCCGAAAAGCCCGAAAAGCATATTTCCCCTCGGCAAAGCAGAAAAATATTGTCCCGGTAGTTTTTGCGCTGGCTAACTTGGACGTTACGACATGATTTTAATCAAGCGCCGGTGTTAAGCGGTTTTCCTTGCCGGGGTCTCCTGCAAATGATTGATGAAAGCATTATTCGCCGATAATCTTAATCAGAACCCGTTTCCGGCGGCGGCCGTCGAACTCGCCGTAAAAGATTTGTTCCCAGGGGCCGAGGTCAAGTCTGCCTTGGGTGACGGCGGCGACTACTTCGCGTCCCATGATCTGTCTTTTCAGATGAGCGTCGGCATTGTCCTCGTAGCCGTTGTGGCGGTATTGCGCCAGCGGTTGGTGCGGGGCCAGCTTTTCCAGCCAGACTTCAAAGTCGTGCTGCAGGCCCGCTTCGTCGTCGTTGATGAAAACCGAGGCCGTGATATGCATGGCGTTGACCAGGCATAAGCCTTCCCGAATACCGCTTTCCCGCAGAAAACATTCCACTTCGCCGGTGATATTGATGAAGGCCCGGCGCTCGCTGGTTTCAAACCAAAGTTCTTTGCGAAAACTTTTCATTTTCATCTCTCCTTTCCGGCGGCTGTTCGGGCCGTCTCTTCGAGTGCTGACAATTCTTTTCGGATTTTCTCCAGTTCCGGGCGTTCGGGCAACAACTCCAGGGTTTTGTGCAAATCGGCGGCGGCTCCGGTAAAATCCTTGAAATAAAGCCGCAGCCGACCCCGGTTTTCAAAGCCCCTGGCATAGTCGGGGTGATGAATGACCAGCTGATCAAGATCCGCGAGGGCGAGCTCCGGTTGCCGGTTTTTCAGGTGAGCTACGGCCCGGTTGTTCAGAGCTCTGCGGCTGGCCGGGTATTTTTTTAAGACGTCATTCCAGAGCGCAAGCGGACCGGCAAAAACCGTTCTTCTCTGCCAGGTGGTCAGAATGAGAAATATCAGCCAGATCGCCAGCAAACCGCCCAGGATGATCTTTAATCCGGTTTGATTGGTTTGGGCGAGGCGGCGGCCGGCGGCCGCCAGCAGGGCCGCGAGCAGCATCGCCGCTCCGGGGGCGGCGAGATAGGTTTTGTATTCGACCAACAGCTCTGCTTGCGGAAGGAAGAGGTAGGGCGGGGCAAGAATCAGATAAAACCAGAGGATGCCGAAACCGGCGAGCGGCAGTCGGCGGCGTATTCTCAAGGCGCCGACAAGAAGCGCGGCGTGTCCCGCCAGGGCGCTCAGGGAGGCCGGATCGGCAAGCGAAACACTTGGTGAAAATTCATGATGCAGGCTGAGCCACCGGGGCAGGGGCAGGAACAGTCGCAGCCAGTAATGAAAGAAAGCGCGGGCTTCGCTGAGAAATTGAATTGTGGGCGACCATAAACGCGAGGAGCAAAAGCCGATATTGATCCAGCTACGATGGAAAAGACCGATTTTGAGGGCAAATAACCAAAAACCGGCTCCGATGAGGCTGAAGGCCATTATGGTCAGCAAAAGGTTTCTGGTTTTGGCGAGATTGATTCGGCCCGTATAAATCTCATAAAACAAAATGGTCAGGGGCAGGGTAAACGCCATTTCCTTGCTGTGCAGGGCTGCCCAGAAAGCCAGACCGGCGGCTGAAAACCATAATCTGGAGCTGAATTTGAACCCGGTCGGGCTCATTGCCGGGCGCCGGGCCTGAAGCCAGGCGTAAAAGCTCGCCAGATAAAAAAAGGCGGCCTGCAGGCAGAAACGCTGGCTGATGTAAAGCACGCTGTTCAGAGCCAGGGGGTGAGCGAGAAAAAAAAGGGTGGCGGCCAGGGCGGGCGCATAGATTTTCCCCTGTCCTGCTCGGGATGAGGCTTGCGCTTTTTCCCCGCTCAGTTGGTCTGGCTTGAGCAGTAAGACCAGAATCAGGTACAGTAACCCGGCGCAGCCGCAGTGCAGAAACAAATTGACGGCGCGATAGGTTCCGGGATTCATTTTACCGAGCCGGTAACTTGCGGCAAAGGTCAGCCAGGTCAGGTTGCGATCCGGGCGTAGCGGCGCAAAAATCAGATCGCGGGCGCAGCCCTCAGGTTGCGCAAGTTTCGGATTGATCAAGCCCTGATCATTCATCAGGCTGTTGTAGTCGTCAAAAAAGAAGGGATAATTCAGGCCCGGGCCGTAAAGCAGGGCACCGATGATAAAAACTGCGAGCAGCCCGGCGCCTGCCGCCAGGGATGTAGGTATCTTTGAATAAGTCCGCATGGTTTTCTATGCTATCATTTAAGTGGTTTCGACGCAAGTCCCGGCAACCGGATATTTTTCTTGACATTTATACAGCTTTTACCTAGTCACCGCTACTGATGGGGTTCTTTATCGAAACGCAGCTTACCGTCAAATCGGGTCTGATCGGGTATTCTTTATGGCGGTCGCCGCGGTGGCTGTAAGAGCTCGGGGAAAAGTGTGAATGGCAATCGACGGGGCCAATCATACCTTTGCCGGTTGCAAAAGGTGCCGCCGCTCTGGTCAAAGTTTTTTATCCGGACCGAGTTTCAACCAGGTCGTGCGCTCAGAATGATTTCAGGAAGGGGTGGCCATGATTTTGGATGTGCTTGCGAATCTGCATCGTTATCGTCTCCTGAACAAGCATTTTGCCGGGGCGATTGAATTTCTCCTGCGTCCGGATCTCAGTGGACTGCCGGTGGGGCGCTATGAGATAGGCGGGGATCTGGTCTATGCAACGGTGTCGAATGGCCCCGGGCCCAGGCATGAGGACGCTCAGCTTGAAATCCATGAGAGATATATTGATCTGTAGCTGGTGCTGGCTTGCTTGAAAGCGGCAAATCATTTTAATTCAGGGGGGAGATCCTATGAAAAAATCACGGACAATCATTTGCTTTCAGCTCGTTTTTTTTCTTCTTGGTTTGCTATGTCCGGTCCGGAATGACGCCGGGGCCGAAGCTGAACTGGTTACCACCCTGGCGGAACAAAGTGGGGTGGCGATCACGATTTATAATCAGAATCTGGCTCTGATCAAGGATAAACGCCGGCTTGAACTGCCCGCCGGAGAAGTGAAGCTGGCGTTTCGTGAAGTCAGCGCGCAGCTGCGCCCGGAGACGGCCTTACTCGCGGGCGACGGCCTGGCTGTGATCGAACAGAATTTCGAGTTTGATCTGTTGACCCCGGAGGCGCTATTGAAAAAATATGTCGGACGACGGGTTGAGGTGATCAGTCGTCACCCCACCGACGGCAGTGAAAGTCGTCAGGCGGCCGAGGTTTTAAGCGCCAATCAGGGTGTGGTTCTGAAGTTTGCCGATCATATCGAAAGCGGTGTTCCCGGGCGCCTCTCCTTTTCCGAAGTGCCGGTAACTTTGCGCGACCGTCCGACCCTGACGATGCTGCTTGTTAACCGTCAGGCCGGAGTCCGAGACCTGGAACTCAGCTATCTGAGCGGAGGTTTGAGCTGGCAGGCCGATTATGTGGCTGAACTTGATGCCGCCGACCGCGCCGTAAACCTCAGCGGTTGGGTTACGTTGAATAATACCAGCGGGGTCTCCTATCAAAATGCCCGGCTTCAGCTGGTCGCCGGCGATGTGCATCAGGCTCCGCCCGAGCCCGTTGTCTTTGACGGCGGTCGCCGGGAAATGTTGATGAAGGCGATGCCGACCGCGGCCCCGCAGATGGCGCAGGAGGGGCTTTTTGAGTATCATCTCTATACCCTGTCACGCCCGACGACAATTGCCGACAATCAGAGCAAGCAGATTGCGTTACTTCAGGCGCCTGCAGTGTCTTGCCAGAAGGAATTTCTGCTTCGGGGTTCGGCTTATTATTATCGCCGGGTCTCTGCCGAGGTCGACAGTCAGCTGAAAATCGGGGTTTTTCTCGAGATCGAAAACCGTCGAAAAAACCACTTGGGGCTGCCTTTGCCCAAAGGAGTGGTGCGGGTTTACAAACAGGATAGTCTGGGAGGTCTGCAATTTGTCGGTGAGGATCGCATTGAGCATACTCCGGAAAATGAAACTCTGCGTCTTAAACTGGGCGACGCTTTTGATCTGACGGCGACCCGCAAACAGACTGACTTCAAGAAGATTGAAGGTGACAGTCTTTATAATTATGTCTATGAGGTGTCTTTTCAGTTTACGCTGAAGAATGCCAAAGCGGAAGCGGTCGAGATCAAAGTGGTCGAGCCGGTTCCGGGTGACTGGGAAATTCTGCGTGAATCCCATCAACATCTCAAAGACAACAGCCGGGTCGCGTCCTGGCGGGTGCCGGTGCCGCCCAAGGGGGAAACGGTACTGAGTTATAGCGTCAGAGTCAAATTTTAATGGCCAGGGGCCGGCTTTCATTCCCGGTCGGCCCGGGAAAGGCTGCTTTCCCTGATCCTGCTCCTGGTGTTACTCTGCCGGACTGGGCCCTTAATTTAATGACGCCCTTGTTCGCGCCTGATTCAGGCCTTAAGTTTTCTTTTTTTCTGACGAAGAAAGAGCCATGCGAAGAGAAAACAAATCCTGGAAAGGGGGGCTTGAAAAATGAGAGAAGAAATTTGCACCATGGAACTGATCGCTCTGTTTGACCGTTATGGAGAGAAATTTATCCTGAAAGTCATGGCCGAGCTGGTGGGACAAAATAAGCTTGAAAAAGCAAAAACCGATTTTTTCCTGGGAAATGCTCTGCTCCGGCTGGCGACGCCCCCTTTGGTGATGTAAGATAGTGGTTGCGAAAAAAGTCCCTTCAGAGCCTTTGCGGAGGTTCCAGGCGGCAGCCCTGCAGTATGATCAGGCGCGGCATGAAGCTCCGGTGCTGGTCGCAAAAGGCTCCGGGGCGGTCGCGGAAAGAATTCTGGAACTGGCGCAAAAGCATGGTATTCCCTTGCAGCGCGATCCTGAATTGCTGCAGATTCTGATGAAACTGGAAATCAACCAGGAAATTCCTGAAAATATTTTTCATGCCGTGGCTGAAATTCTGGCCATGGTCTACCGCGCCAATCGTAACCTGCGGGAACAACGGGAAATATCGTAAGCCTTTTCAGGGTTGAAGCTGAAAACGGGAGCGAAGCGGAGGTCGAATAAAAATCCGCTAAAGATCAGTGTTTTTTTGTCGATGACATAGTAGCGTTCTTGGCGGCAACGGAGTTGAAAAACGGTGGTTCTTCAATGAGAGAAGAGAACAATTGCAACCTTCAGGTTGGAGATGTTTATGAGCGGCCTTTTTAGCTCGGTCAGCGCTGATTCATTTTTCGTCAGTGCCCTCGATCAACAGGCGTCCCTTGATCAGATGGCGGCTAACGCTCTGAATAAAGGAATCACAGCCTATCAGAAGGGCGATTATAAAAATGCGGTAATTGCTTTTCGCAATGCCATCGGCCTTTCCCCGCAATCAGCCAACGCGGTTGATACGGCTCATTATGTCGCCAGTTCGTATCTCAAACTCGGCGATAATGAAAAAGCCGCCCAGGCCTATCAACAGGCGATTGAACTCGATCGTTCACGGGATGATACCCGGATCAAGCTCGGCAACCTCTATTATTCACAGGAGCGTTACCGCGAGGCCGAGGCTCAGTATTACGAAGCGGTTCGGATCAATCCTGATCCCGTTAATCTCTATTCGCTGGGTCAGGCTTATATTAAAACCGGACGTTACAACGATGCCGAGGATCAGTTCCGCCGTATTCAGCGGCTGGCTCCCCAGGCGGTCAACGGCCCTTACGGGCTGGGTTTGAATTACAGCGCCCAGGGCCGTTATGACGATGCTATAGAAATGTTTCAGGCCGCCATCGATCTGGATGACGATTTTACCGACGCCTATCTCGAACTGGGCTATGCCTATGCCGACAAGGGTGACATGGAAGCGGCGCAGGAGATTTTTGTCCTGCTCGAGGATGAAGCCCCGGAGCTGGCCGATCTTTTGACCCGCTACATGTATAAAACGGATACACCGAAGTTTGCTTTCGTCCATGCTGATGGCGCTTTTCCTTACCTGCGGCCGCCGGGAACCCGGGTGGCCGCGCTGGATAATTATCTCGAGACCGCCAACGCTTCAAAGACCTTTAAGATGACGTTTCAGTTTGACAAGGAAATGGATCGTGAATCGGTTGAAAATCGTTTCAACTGGAATATCTCCCGCTCAACCTCAAGCGAGCCGGGCCAGGCTTATAATTTCGGACTCGCGCTTCCGAAGACTGAAGTCAAACTGCCGGCCTATCCTGAATATGTTTACTATAACGCCGACCAATTGACCGCCACGGTTTATTTTAAAATAACCCAGAATGCAACCGCCGATGGCACTCTGGATCCCTCGCACACGGTTTTCAAATTCACCGGGAAAGATATTTTCGGCCTGAATATGGATTCAAAGGCCGATGCATTTTCCGGTTTTTCCCGCATTGGTTGAGGTTTTTTCCAGCCTCTGATCCTGACTTGCCTGTGCTTCCCTTTTTCCCTTCCTTGCGCATCCCTCTGGATTCGGGAGCCATTCCGCGCTCGTAAAATTATATTTTAAAAAAGACTTGATATCAGGGCCTGGACCCGGTTATAAACAGAAAAAAATGGCCGTTATCCGAAAATCTTTTGTAGGCTATGGGCTGAAGGCTGGTTTGGCGGGGCTGGACGAGGGGGGCGCTTGATAAAAGATTGTATGGTTTTGGCTTTACTGCTGTTTTATCTGGGCGTTCCGGTTTCTGTTCGTGGGGATGAACGGGTCTGGCGCGAGCCTCTGACGGGAATGGAGTTTGTCTGGATTCCCGCCGGTTCTTTCGTGATGGGCCAGACGGAGTTGGGTGCACAGGAGCTGATTCTAGAGCTTGGGGTTTCCCGTTATCAGAAATATTGCGCCGAGGAAAAACCTCGGCATCGGGTGATGATTGATGGTTTCTGGCTTGGCCGTTATGAGGTGACTAACGCTCAGTTCCGATTGTTCCGACCGGACCATGACAGCCATGACTACAAGGGGATTTCCCTGAATGAAGACCGACAGCCGGTGGTCGAGGTGTCCTGGGACGATGCCGAGGCCTACGCTCGTTGGTTGGCGGTCCAGTGCGGGCGTGAGTGTCGTTTGCCCCGTGAAGCTGAATGGGAGTATGCCTGTCGGGCCGGAAGCGAGACCGTGCGTTTCTGGGGGAACGGGATCAACGAAGCCTGTGTTTACGCCAATATCGCGGATTTAAGCGCAAGGGAAGTATGGCCGACCTGGAGCGTGCATGGCTGCCGGGATGGTTTTGCGGTCACGGCTCCAGTCGGGAGTTTTGCGCCCAACCGCTGGGGTCTGTATGACATGCTAGGAAATGTCTGGGAATGGTGTTCCGACTGGTTTGGCAAGGGCTATTATGAAGTTGGTCCACAGTCCAACCCCCAGGGTCCGCAACACGGAGCTTACCGAATTTTGCGCGGCGCCTGCTGGGACAGCGCGCCGCGTTATGTCCGTTCAGCCAGTCGGAATATGAGGAGTCCCGGCAGTTGCGGCTACAACCTGGGTTTTCGTCTCGCGATAACTGCTGACGCGGAAAGCCACGGGATGAAAGCGTTGCTCGAAGGGTCTTTTTAAAATACTTTCAATTGGTGTCTTTTGCAAACGATCAGATTGCGGATTGAGAAATATGCTCCGCCCGGCAACGGTCTGGGATTTTATCAGGGCAAGGCGGTTTTTGTGCCTCTGGCGGCGGTGGGCGATGAGCTTCTGGTAAAAATCGAGAAAGAGAAAAAGAGTTATGTTATCGGATCCCTGGAAGAAATTATGCGGTCCGGTCCGGAACGGCGAGCTGCGGATTGCCCTCACTATGCCGAATGTGGTGGTTGTGATTTTCTCCATTTCAGCGATAGTGAGCAACTGCGTTTAAAAAAACTGATGTTCAGTGAACTTCTTGCGCGGGCCGGTTGCGATCAGGAGGTTGTTGCAGGGATTGAGCTTGCGGCCTCTCCTCGAAAGGTCGCCTGACCAAGGCGCCCCGGGCTTTCAGTTTACAAGCTCTGAAGGCTTACGATATGTACCCCGGCACGACCCATTTAGAAGCCATGGCGGTGCTGCGCCGTTTTGTAAAAGCCCGTCGATAGCTGCTCTCCTCAGCAGATTCTGGGCACCAGTTCTCCCGTGGGCAGATCGATGACGCGGTGGCCGCCGATCAGGGTTTCGAGGATGACTTGAGGTCGAGCTGAAGCTGTCGAAAGCACGCGACCGATACCTGCGGCCTGTTGCCCAAGGCGGTGTCGGCGCAGCACACCTAAGGCCCGCTCCTCGTCCCCGGCGGCGCAGAAGATGACCATTTTCCCTTCGTTGGCGAGATGCAGCGGATCAAAGCCATAGATCTCGCAAAGGGCGCGAACACCTTCCGCGAGCCCTATTTTTTCTTCCTTGATGATAAAACCTTTTCCGGACTGCTGTGCCAGTTCCGCCAGAATTCCGCCGAGGCCGCCCCGGGTTACATCCCGCAGACAGTGCAATTCGATGTTTTCTTCCCGCAGCTTTCTGACCAGAGGATGCAGGGCGGCGACATCGGAAACGATGGCTTGCGAGTGAAAGGTGTTGTCGCGACAACTGATGACCGCGGCGCCGTGGTCACCGGTGGTGCCGTTAATAAGAATGGCGTCGCCGGGTTCGATGCGGGCTGGAGTGAGCGGCGATCCGTGATCGTGAATCCCGATGCCGGAGGTGTTGATATAAAGGCCGTCGGCCATTCCCCGGGGGACGACCTTGGTGTCACCGGTGACCAGCAGCACCTCGGCTTCCCGGGCCGCTTGCGCCATGGTTTCCGTGATTTCGACCAGCTGTTTCATCGGGAAACCCTCTTCGATAATGAAGCCCGCGCTTAAATAGAGTGGTCGGGCACCGGACATAGCCAGGTCGTTGACGGTTCCGCACACCGCCAGGGAACCGATGTTGCCCCCGGGGAAGAAAAGCGGATTAACAACATAGCTGTCGGTCGTGAAACTGATTTCCCGGTTGCCGAGGCACAAGGTGGCGCTGTCGTTCATGTTTTCCAGAATGGGGTTGCTGAATTTTTCCAGAAAAAGATGATGGATCAGATCGGCTGTCAGGCGGCCGCCACCGCCATGACCCAGACGAATACGCTCTTCACTCATGTCGGGAGTCACTTTCCAGGGAATTTTCAAGTTTGATGATTTGGGCGGCGCAGACCGCCTGGCCCAAAGCCAGGCCGCCGTCATTAGTTGGAACCCGGCAGTGTGCATGAAGGCTGATTTCAGGAGGCCGTTCCGGCCAGTCGAGACAGCCCCGCAGGAGGAGTCGGTTCTGAAAACAGCCGCCGCTCAAAGCAATTTGTGTTAAATCATATTCCCGGCATAGTCTCATGGCCAGACTCATCAGAGCCTGAATCAGCGAGTCATGGAAGATGCGGGCGTTCTTTTCCGGGGGGTCGCCCTGTAAAATTCGTTCCACCAGTTTTTGCAGCAGCGGCAGGAGATTGAGCTGATAATAGATCTCGCCCCGTCTGTTCCCATGTTTTTCAAGCGCAAAGCCGAAAAGTTCCGGCGTTTGGGTGCTGTTGTTGTAGGTGGTAGCCGCCGCTTCAAGTTCAATCGCCGCCTGTCCTTCGAAGGTTACGGTGTGACGAAGGCCGAGAAGAGCGGCGACTGCGTCGAAGATGCGGCCCAGACTGGAGGTCAGAGGGCGGTTTCGGCGCTGGGACAGCAGGCTTTGCAGGTGGTCTTGCGAAAAACCCGGGGGCGTCAGCTTGAGCTTTTGCGCGACCGGCCACCAGCTTTCCGGATAGATGAGAAACAGCAGGGCCAGAGCCGCGCGCCAGGGTTCACGAATCGCGAGTTCGCCGCCCGGCAGGGGGATATATAACAGCTGTCCGAGTCGACAAAAGCCGTTGTCGTCAACCTTAAGAAATTCCCCACCCCAGATGTGACCGTCAAGGCCGTAACCGGTGCCGTCCATGGCCAGACCGAGCGCCGCTCCCTTGAGTTGGTTGTCGGTCATGCAGCTGACGATATGGGCGTGATGATGCTGAATTGCGATTACCCGGCCCGGTGCGAGTTGGTCGGCAATTTGATGGCTGTAGTATTCGGGATGCCGATCACAGGCAATTATCCTGGGGCTGACACCTGAGATCTTTTTCAGTAAACTGATATTCTCATGAAAAAAATCACGGGCCGTCGGATTGTCAAGGTCGCCGACATGGGGAGAACAAAGGGCTTTTTGCCGGTTTAGCAAACACAGCGAATTTTTCAGATCAGCCCCCAGGGCGAGAACTGCGGGCAGGTTTTCGGTCAGTGCCAGCGTCTGGGGAACATAGCCCCGGGATCGACGCAGGATCCGCTCCCGGTGATCGATGACCATGGCGACCGAGTCATCGAGGCGAACGATGATGTCGCGATCGTGCATGAGAAAATAGTCGGCGATACCGGCGAGACGGAGCAAGGCTTCCTGGTTGTCAATGACAATCGGGTCGTCGCTGAGATTGGCGCTGGTCATAACCAGAATCTGAAGGCCTGTGGAAAAGAGGAGATGGTGCAGGGGGGTGTAGGGCAGCATGATGCCATAATGCGCCAGACCGGGAGCCACGGCCTGAGCCAAACGCTGCCCGACGCTTGTCGGGGCGGGATTTTTTTTTTCGAGCAAAACTATCGGTCGGGCCGGGGAGGTCAGCAGCTGGCGTTCGTCTTCGTTGAGATGAACAAGTGTTTCAGCGATTTCGAGATGTTGAACCATCAGGGCGAAAGGGCGGGCTTCCCGATGCTTGCGCCGGCGTAAAAGCATGACGGCTTCCTGGTTGTCGGCCGTGACCGCCAGGTGAAAACCGCCGATTCCCTTGATGGCGACAATTGCGCCCCGGTGCAGGAATTCACCGGTCAGTTTCAGGGCCGACTCGGCCTCGGCTAATTCATGCCCTGCGGCATCTCTGAGCGAAAGCCGCGGGCCGCAATCGGGACAGGCGGTGGCTTCAGCATGAAAACGCCGGTTTTCGGGCTGGTCATATTCAGCCTGACAGCGGCTGCACAGGGAGAATCCGGCCATGGTTGTCCGCCGGCGGTCATAGGGCAGATCTTTGACGATAGTCAGGCGGGGGCCGCAGTTGGTGCAGTTGATAAAAGGGTAGCCATAGCGCCGGTCTTCCGGGTGATTGAGCTCGGTCAGACAGGCGGCGCAGACGGCGAGGTCGGGACCGACACTAAAATCATGCCGTCCCTGTTCGGGGCTGGCGCGAATTTCAAAAAATGGATTTTCCTCAAGCCTTCTTTCAGGAGGCAGCTCTTCCTGGGCGAGGTGATTGATCGCGGCGGCCGCCGGCCGATCAGTCAGCACTTTTTCAAGAAAGATCGCAAGGTTTGGGCTCTCGCCCTCAATTTCTACCAGTACGCCATCCGGACGGTTGCAGACAAAACCTGAAAGTTTCAAGCTGGTGGCCAGACGATAAACGTGTGGGCGGAAACCGACCCCTTGGACAATACCACTGAATTTAAGCCTGATTCTTCGTTTCGGCAAAGCTCACCTTATTCTCCGGCCTTCGGCCGAGGTGCTCTGAAATCGGCGATGGCCTGCCGCAGCCATGCATACCAGTCGGCGAGGCCGCTGTCGCTCTTGCAGGAAACTTCAAAGATGGACAGTTGTGGGTTGATTGCCAGCGCATCATGGCGGGCCTTGTCGAAATCAAAATCGACGTAGGGGGCAAGATCGATTTTGTTGATCAGAAGAACCGCTGATTCGGCAAACATCAGCGGATATTTAGCCGGTTTGTCGGCGCCTTCCGGGGTGCTCAGCATCATGATCTTGGCGTTTTCACCGATCTTGAACTCGGCCGGACAGACCAGATTGCCGACATTTTCGGTGATCAGCAGGTCAAGTTGGTCAAGATCAAAGGAACTTAAGGTTTCCCGAATCATGTTGCCATCGAGATGGCAGGCGCCACCGGTATTGATCTGCACCACGGGAATCTCAAGCCGGGCAATTCGTTCGGCGTCATAGCTGTCCTGAATATCGCCCTCAATCACCCCGATTCGGTATTCCTCACGCAGAGCGAGAATGGTTTTTTCAACCAGACTGGTTTTCCCGGCGCCGGGTGAGCTCATCAGATTTAAAACAAAAATATCTTTTTCGTCAAACAGGGTCCGATTCTCCCCGGCAATCCGATTGCCGGCATTAAGGATGTTTTTTACGAGGCTGATTTTCATGATTTTGCTCTTGATTGGATGGCCTGAAATTGATCAGGGGTGAAAGAGGTTGGCAAGCTTACGACCTTGATTTCAAGTCTACCACGGAGGCCCGCGAAAAAAAAGCGGAAAAAACCGGAAATTTCGTTTGACGGCCGGATAATTATGCGGCCTTTGTTTCTGGGGTTATGAGCGGGTTGAAGCCCTGCCTGTGGCGGACGGTGGTGTTGTTGTCTGAAAACGGTTTTTTCATTTAGTTTTTTTGTTTCGCGGCGTATAATCAGTTCTGACGAGAACGAAGTCTGGGAAAACCTTGGTTCCGTGAAGCTGCTTTTCGGGCTCAAGAGGAGAGGCTTCGAGTTCCAGACCGGCCGAACCTGAGCGGTGTCGTTACACGGAGTTGAATAATGCACTTTTTAAAAAAAATAACTATCATCAGTCTGTTGGGATTGCTTTATTTTCTGGCCTGGAGCAAGGCTGTGGGTGCGGTCGCCGGAGAGAGACCGGACCTTAAGGTCCTGGTACTCCACTCCTATCACCGAGGACTCTCCTGGGATGATGAGATCGACCGGGGCATTGTTTCGGTTTATAGTCGGCAAGACCATAAAATAGAACTTAGTTTTGAGTACATGGATGGCAAGCGCCTTCACAGCGAGGCCTGGCTTTTGCGGTTGCTTGATCTGTACACTTATAAGTTTAAAGATCAAGCGTTTGCCCTGGTTATTGCCGTTGACAACGTCGCCTTTGATTTCCTGCGCCGTTATCGAGACCAGCTCTTTCCTGGGACCCCGGTGGTTTTCTGTGGCGTCAATAATTTCCGGGATGAAATGCTGCAGGGCCTGCGGCTTTTCACGGGCGTGGTTGAAGATTTAACGATTGGTGAAACCCTTGAAGTCGCCCTGCGGCTGCATCCCAGGACCGGGAAAATTGTGGTTTACGGCGACCTCTCTCCGACCTATCTGGCCAATCGAGCTCTGTTGGAAAACGCTCTTTCCGGGTTGTCGTCTCACCCTGAGGTTGTTTATTTTGAACGGAATCAGCTGCGTTTTGACGAGCTGCGCGAACATCTTCGGAATCTGTCCGCGGACAGTCTGGTCTTATTGCTGACCACGATTCGGGATCGGCAGGGGGCTGTACTTTCGTTTGAGAAGTCGATTGCGATGTGCGCTGCGGTCAGCCTGGTTCCGATCTATAGTTGCTGGGAGTTTTTTCTTGGTCACGGGATTGTCGGAGGCAAATTGATAAGTGGTTTTTCCCAGGGGCAAACCGCAGCGGAAATGGGTTTAAGGGGTTTGCGGGAAGATAATTTCAGCTCGCTTCCGGTTATCAGGAACAGCCCTAATCTTTTCATGTTTGATTATCGGCAGATGCAGCGTTTCGGTCTCGACCCGGCCCGGCTTCCGTCCGGCAGCACGGTGATCAATCGACCGGTTTCTTTTTGTGAAAAATACGCCTCCTGGGTCTGGAAATTAGGGATCTTACTTGCCGGCTTGTCGGTCGTCGTCATTTTACTGGTGATCAGTAATCTTCGCCGTCGTCGGGTCGAAATGGCGCTGAGAGAAAGTGAAGGGCGCTTGCAAACGATTTTTGCTGCCGCCCGTAATGTGGCTTTAATCATGACCGATTTTAACGGATGTGAGGCGCGGATTCTGGAGTTCAGTTCCGGAGCCGAGGTCATTTTCGGTTATTCCCGCGCCGAGGTTATCGGTAAACCGGTGGCAATCCTGCATCGGCCGGAAGAAGTGGCCAGATTTCCCCAAATGATTGCCTCCATGCGTCAAAAAAAGGTCGGTTTTAACGGAGAAACCATTTTGTTGAAAAAAGATGGTACGCCGTTTTCGGCGCTCTTTACCACGTACCCTATTTTTGATGAAAAAGAACAATTGAAGACGATCCTGGGAGTGACGGTTGAGATCACGGCTTTGTGTAAAGCCCGGAAGGCCCTGGAACAATCGGAACTTCATTTTCGCGAACTGTTTGATTCCATCAGTGACCTGGTTTACACCCATGACCTTGAAGGCCGTCTGCAGACGGTCAATCTGGCGGTGGCCAAAACCATGGGTTTCAAACGGGAGGAGTTTATCGGTCGCAAAATATCGGATTTTATGAAACCGGAGCTGCGCCCTCTGTTTATCACCGAGTACCTGGAGCCGATCAGAACTCGAGGTCGAGCCGCGGGGATTACCAGTTATTTCAGCAATTCCGGGGATAAGGTGTATATCGAACACCAGTGTACGCTGGTGCAACCTGAAAGCGGCGCAGCCTATGTCAGTGGTATCGGCCGGAATGTGACCGAGCGGATTCTGGCGGAGCGCCAGGTCAGGAAATTGCGACAGCAGATGCTGCAGGCGGAAAAAATGGAAGCCATTGGGGTTCTGGTCGGCGGTCTCACACATGATTTCAACAATCTCCTGATGGGGATTCAGGGCAACGTGTCATTGTTGCTGACGGCTCGCCCGCCGCAAGATCAGGACTACAAAAAACTGAAGAATATTGAACAATATGTGCAGAGCGGCACCGCTTTGACCCGACAGCTGCTTGGTTTCGCCCGCGGTGGAAAATATGAGGTCAGGTTGACTGATCTGAACCAGTTGATCAGAAACCATAATCAAATGTTCGGGCGCACGCGCAAAGAGATCACGATTCATGAAAAACTGGCCTTAGGGCTTCCGGCCGTAGCGATTGACCGGGGCCAGATCGAACAATGCCTGCTCAATCTGTACATTAATTCCTGGCAGGCAATGTCTGCGGGGGGGGATCTTTATGTGCAAACGGAAAGGGTTGTTCTTGATCAGGACTATGTTGCGGCTTTTTCCCGGTGTCCCGGTGAATATGTAAGCATTCTGGTCAGTGATACCGGTGTCGGGATGGATGAAGCGACCCAGAAAAGAATTTTCGAACCCTTTTTCAGCACGCGGGAAAAAGAACGGGGCACCGGCCTTGGTCTGGCGTCGGTTTATGGTATCATTCAGAACCATGGCGGGATTGTCAGCGTCAGTAGTGAGCTGGGGCGGGGAACGACGGTGACCATTCATCTGCCGGCGGCTCAAGGTGATGCGGTGGCGAGCGATGCCGCGAACGATGATGATCAGATCATGTATGGGACGGAGAGAATTCTCCTGGTCGATGATGAAGCCATGATTCTCGAGGTCAACAGCCAGATGTTGGAGATGATTGGCTATCGGGTGCTGACGGCTGATACAGGGGCGGCCGCTCTGGAGATTTATCAGGCCAACCGGGACCGGATTGAGCTGGTGATTTTTGACATGATTATGCCGAAGATGGGTGGTGGTGAGTTTTATGAACGGTTACTGGAGCTTGACCCGGAGGTAAAAACCCTGCTTTCCAGTGGTTACAGTCTGGACGGCCAGGCCCAGAAAATTATCGACCAAGGTTGTCTGGGTTTTATTCAGAAACCTTTTAAAATCTCACAGCTGTCACATAAAATCAGGGAAGTTCTGGATGGCGAAAGATGATGGCTGCCTGATAACTCCATTGGCTTTATTTCTTTTTCCTGCCTTCGGCACCGCCTCGTACTTTTATCTCCGCCGTATGTCTCTCAGGTTACGGGCGCCTCGCATGCGAAGCGGTTACGGGGTCATCCTGTTGTCTGCGTTTTTTAAGAGTGGTTACGAGTTTATCAAGGAAGGTTTGTGTTATGTTCAGAACCGCTAAAGCAATTGAGCCCATCAGGGTCAATTTAACCCTGATGGTGGATTTGAAACGGAGTCTGGTAATGGTAAGCGGCGGCACAGCTGCCTTCGCCGGAAACCATGCAGGGACCGGCCGGATTTGCCGGAGTGCAGCGTCTGCCGAAAAGCGGGCAGTCGGCAGGGGAAATGAGGCCGCGCAGAATATCGCCGCAGCGACAAGGTGAAGGCATGGTTGATTTCGGAATGTTTTCGATTGAAAAGCGGGAGAGGGCTTCAAACTGGATGAATTCATCCCGCAAGCCAAGTCCACTTGCGGAAAGCTCTCCCAACCCGCGCCATTTAGCCGGGACCGTCTGAAAAACCTCGGCCATAATCGCCTGAGCTTTGCGGTTGCCGGCAAAGGTGACCGCACGCTGGTACTGAATGCGGACCGGGCTCGGTTTTTCAGTTAACTCCTCCAGCAGCAGATCCAGGGCGGCGAGAATGTCGGTTGGTTCAAAACCGGCGACCACCGCAGCTTTTTTTTGTTGTCCGATAAAGGTGAAGGCCCGGGCTCCAATGATAGTCGCGACATGACCAGGGCAAAGGAAGCCGTCGATGTTTATTTCTTTTGCGTCCAGCAGGGATTGCATTACCGGTGGCATCAGCTTGTGGCAGGCAAAGAGAAAGAAGTTGCTGAGTTTGAGTTTCTGCGCTCGCAAAATGGCGGCCGCGACCGTGGGCGAGGTGGTTTCAAAGCCGATGCCCATGAAAATGATTTGACGCTCGGCATGGTTTTGTGCCAGGCTCAGTGCCTCGAGAGCGGAGTGTACGGTTGCGACGCAAGCCCCGGCCGCCCTGATTTTTTCCAGGGAGTCGCCATCGCTGCCGGGCACCCGTAAAAGATCGCCAAAACTGCAGAAGATAACACCGGGTTGTTGCGCCAGAGTCAAAGCCAGGTCGATTTCATGGCTGGAGGTGACACAGACCGGGCAGCCCGGACCGGAAAGCAGTCGAATGTTATCCGGCAACAACTCCCTGATGCCGAAGCGGGCAATCGCCGTGGTATGGCTGCCGCAGACTTCCATGACCGTGATGTCACGGGGAAGTCGAGCGGCTTTTTTTCTGATGCGGGAAAGCAAGCCTTTGACCATCTGCGGCGCACGGTATTCATCAATAAATTTCATTGTCGATGATTTCCTGAAGGGCTTTCAGACTGACTTCGGCCTCGTCGGCGTCAAGACGATGGATGGCAAACCCGGCATGACAGAGAAGATAGTCGCCAAGGTCTGCTTTCTCATCAAGTAAATCCAGGGACACCTCGCGTCTGGTGCTTCCGATTTCGATCAGCGCCAGATCCTTTTCTTCATTGAAGGCGATGATTTTTCCGGGGAAACTGATGCACATGATTTCTCTTTAATGAATAAGATTGGCTGTTTTGCAGGAAGTTAGTCGGTTTAAAAAGGGAGTAAAACAGTTCTGACTAACTGTGACTTTGTTCTTTGTTCTTACCCGAAAACTATGTTCCGGTCAAATCTGTAGATTGATGCGAAGCGCACCTGTGATCTTTAATCAACGTCAAGTTCAATGATCCGCAGTTCCTGAAAGCCGGCACTGACCATGACCTGATCACCTTGGCAGCGCGGGCAGCGGGTCGGGTCGGCATCTTCGCACTCAATTTCCCGCTCACAGGAAAAACAAAAAACTTTCAGGGGAAGAATGGTCAGCTGCAGCTTGGCCTGGGCGCAGGGGGTACCATCGGACAGGGTTTTAAAGGCGAATTTCAAGCTTTCCGGTTCTATCGAAGAGAGGCGACCGCAGGAG
>DSCM01000028.1:17500-46073 GCA_011049115.1 Pseudomonadota bacterium | reverse complement strand
TTACGGTCTATGTTGTCTTCCTGCTGACCATGATTCTGACCGTGGTCCCCTTGAATCTGTTGCTGCGCCGTCTGAGCGTTTGGCTGAGAGGGAAAAACCTCGCTCAGGCGGTTACTTATTATGAACAGCCTTCGGGGAAATAGCCTGAAGAGCGTTACGGAAAGTTTGAGAGAAAACATGTTATCCAAGGTCTACATCAACCACATTGCCGCTTTTCTGCCCCACCCGCCGGTCGACAACGAGACCATGGAAACGGTGCTGGGGCAGATCGGCGAACGGGCTTCGCGAGTGCGCAAGATCATTCTGCGCAGCAACCAGATCACCAGCAGACACTATGCCCTTGACCCCCGGATCGGAGCCGTCACCCACACCAATGCCGAACTGGCGGCGGCCGCCGTGCGGGCCCTCGGCCGTCAGGGCTGTCCCTTACAAGACATCGAATTACTGGCTTGCGGCACTTCCCTGCCGGATCAGCTGCTGCCCAATCATGCCCTGATGGTCCACGGTGAACTCGGACTGCCACCCTGCGAAGCGGTGGCGACCGCCGGAATCTGTCTGGCTGGAACCATGGCGCTCAAATACGCTTACCTGTCAATTCTCGCCGGTCAAAAGAAAAACGCCGTGGCGACCGCTTCGGAAAACGTCTCCTCACTGCTACGCGGCCTCAATTTCACCGAGGAGATCGAAGCCCGGGCGGCCCAACTTGAAAAACAACCGGCCATCGCCTTTGAAAAGGATTTTCTGCGCTGGATGTTGAGTGACGGGGCCGGAGCCCTCTGGCTGAGTCCGCAGCCCGAGGGCGACGCTATTTCTCTGCGGATTGACTGGATTTTTCAGAAATCCTATACCGGCGAGCTTGAAACCTGCATGTACGCGGGCGCCGAAAAAACGACCTCCGGCCGCCTCAAGGGCTGGCGCGAATACGCCCCTCAGGCCTGGCTGGAGCGTTCAATCTTTTCAATCAAGCAGGACGTCAAGCTCCTCAACGACAAGATCATTGAATACACCGTGGTCCGACCTCTGCGCGAGCTCAGCCGGCAGGTCCTGGTCGAGGCCGACCAAATCGACTGGTTCCTGCCGCACTATTCCTCCGGTTTTTTCCGTGACCCGGTCCGGGCCGGGCTGCAGGCGGCGGGCTGCGACATCCCCCAGGAAAGATAGTTCACGAATTTGAGTACCAAGGGCAATACCGGTTCGGCCTCAATCTACATCATGCTGGAAGAACTGTTCAATTCGGGTTCCTTGAAAAAAGGCGAGAGGCTACTTTGTTTCGTCCCCAAAGCGGACGTTTTTCCACCGCCTACATTCATCTGACGGTAGTCTGAATGGAAAATCGGCAAGTTCCCCAAGACAACATTTCCACCCTGGCTCGCCACCGGAAAGCCCTTTACGCAACCAACGCCGACGGGCTTTATGAAATCGTCGCCTCCTCCGGCTGGCGGGTGGAAGAAGCCGCTACCCGTCAGGCCCTCGAGGAGTTTGAGCGCCTGGCGCGGAAGGCTTACGCATTGGTTCTGGCCGGCCGGGCTTCCCCGCTTTATTATCATATGTACGCCCAACGCATGGATCCGCCGACTCTGGCCCAGGCCACCGGCCTCTGGCTCTGGCGCATCAGGCGTCATTTCAGACCTCAGATCTTTGCCGGACTGGGACGAAAAAGACTGTCACTTTACGCCCAGGCCCTGGGGCTTGAGCTCGCGGAACTCACGCGGCTGCCACACCGCGAGGCGGACGCATGACAAAACCCGCCTTCATCCATAATCATTCCGCCCATTGCGAAAGTGGCGTAATGGCGCTGATGCTGCGACATCACGGCCTACAGCTTTCCGAGGCGATGGTTTTCGGTCTCTCCGGGGCCCTGATGTTTGCCTACATTCCCTTTATCAAGCTAGGCGGTCTGCCCCTGATCGCCTACCGCAGCCGCCCGCATGCGATTATCAGGGGACTGCAGAAAAATATCGGCCTGCGCATGCGGCTGCAGACCTTTCGCCGGGCCCGGCAGGGCACCGCCGCCCTTGACACCCTGCTCGCGCAAGGCGAAATCGTCGGAGCCCAGACTTCGGTTTTCTGGCTGCCCTATTTCCCCGAGGAAATGCGTTTTCATTTTAACGCCCACAACCTGATCGTGTACGGCAAAGAAGGAAATGAATATCTGGTCAGCGACCCGGTCTTTGAACAACCGGTGCGCTGCTTGGTCGAGCCCCTGGAAAAAGCCCGCTTCGTCAAAGGAATGATGGCCCCAAAAGGTCTGATCTACTATCCGGTCGCAGTGCCGAAGACCCTGGACTTCGGCTTTCTGCTGCCTCGCATCATTCGTAAAAACGCCCGGGCCATGCTTTACAGCCCGGTTCCGATCGCCGGCGTTTCCGGCATTCGGCGGCTCGCCGAAGCCATCACCCGACTTGAGAAAAAAGATCCGCACTACGCCAAGCTGCTGCTCGGCCATATCATTCGCATGCAGGAGGAAATCGGCACCGGCGGAGCCGGTTTTCGTTTCATCTATGCTTCATTTCTACAGGAAGCGGGCAAACTGCTGGCCGAACCCAGACTGGAAGAAAGCTCAATGATGATGACCGCGACCGGGGATCAGTGGCGGGAATTCGCCCTGATGCTGGCCCGCAGCCTTCGCGGCAAAAAAAACCAGGCCATCGACTTCGCGTCCCTGCGCCGAAAACTGGAAAGCGTGGCCGAGAGCGAAACCCAAGTTTACCGCAAGTTACTGGCGACGGTCGGTTGAGAAAATGATCCGCATTGAAAATCTAGTCAAGCGTTACGGCCGGCGCTGCGCCCTCGACCATCTCAATCTGGAGATCGGCACCGGGGTGATCTTCGGGCTGTTGGGCCCCAATGGTGCAGGCAAGACCACATTACTCTCGATCCTCAATGGTCTAAGCACTTTCCAGGCAGGTAAGATTCACATTTTCGGACTCCCCCTGCAACGGGAAACAGCCGAAATCCGCCGGCGCACCGCTTACATTCCCCAGTCTCCGGCCTTTTACGAAAATTTAAGCGTGCTCGAAAATCTTCGTTTTTTCGGTGGCATTCAGAAAATCCGGGGCGCCGCCTTACGCCAGGCGATTGTACAGGCGCTCAGCGTCAACCGCCTGGAAGATTGTCACCAACAAAAAGCCGGCACCCTTTCCGGAGGCCAGAAACAGCGTCTCAACATCGCCATCGGCCTGCTCAACAACCCCCGAGTTGCTGTATTTTGACGAACCAACCGTCGGCATCGATCCCGATGGCCGAATAGAGATCCTGAAAACCATTCGCGCCTTTAAACACGAAGCCAGAACCGTCATCTATTGTTCCCATTACCTGTCCGAGATTGAAAAAATCTGTGACCAGGCGGCGATTATCGACCATGGCCGCATCATTCTTGAGGGGCGGATCGAAACCCTGCTGCGAGAGCGCGGAACCTCGACCTTGCACATCGAAATGTTCCATGCCGACAAAAACCGGCTGCAGCATTTCGCCCGGCACCATTCCGGTCTTGAGGTAGCCGACGCCGCCACCCTCACCCTGGCGAAACCAAATGCCAGCACGCTGGCAGACCTGCTGGAAGCTCTCGAAAACGAAGGCTTCGAGCTCAAAGAGATCCGCTACGGCTCCACCACCCTCGAGGATCTCTTTCTCCGCCTGACCACGACCGGAGAAAAACGCGATGTTTAAGACCATGCTGGCTAAAGAGTTCATCCTGATTCTGCGGGACAGACACGCCCTGGCCGCCCTCTTCATCATGCCGGCGATTTTCATTCTGATCATGTCGCTGGCCCTGAAAGACACACTCAGACACGATCCCATCGAGATTGAATACTCCCTCATCGATCTCGATCACAGCGTCCTGAGCGCCAGATTTGAACAATTACTTGGCCGCCAGGCTCGGCTCCGGCGCCGGCCGGCGGCCGGAAACCCGGCCCCAAAATTAACACCGGCTCCCGCAAAGTCAGGCTCCGCCCTGACTATCAACCCAGGTTTTGCGCAAAACCATGACCGCCAGGAAATATCGCCCGTCTTACTGGAAGTGGCGCTTCCGACCAGCGTCAGACCGGGGAGACTGCTGTTGTTCAAAACCGAAATCACTCGGGCCCTGATCCGCCTGCGCCTTGAAACAATCATGCGCGAACTTGCTTTTTCTCCAGCGCCGACCGCCACGCAGAGCCAGTTCTTCGGCGACGCCGGACGGCCGGAGATTCCAGCCCTCGAGACCTTTTTTCTTGACACCGAAGCCGCCATCACCTTGCGCTACGCCGAGCTGAAAGCAGGACGGGAACCTTCATCAACCCAGCAAAGCGTTCCTTCTTGGATTGTGTTCGGCATGTTCTTCATCATTATTCCGATATCGACCATTTTTATCAACGAGCGCCGACGTAACACCCTGATGCGCATGACGGCGATGAATATTTCACTGCCCGCCCTGTTCATCGGGAAAATCACGCCCTACCTGGTCATCAATCAGCTGCAGGCCGGTCTCATGCTCGCGGTCGGGGTTTTCATCGTACCGCTTTGCGGAGCCGAGGCCCTGCAACTGGGAAACTCGATCGGCGGCCTGGCCCTGGTTTCGGTCGGCCTCAGCCTGGCCGCCGTGGGAACCTCGATGTTGATCGCGGTCTCGGCCACGACCGTGGAGCAGGCGACCACCATCGGCGTCATCATCAATATTCTCCTGGGGGCAATCGGCGGCATCATGGTTCCGAAAACATACATGCCCGAGCCCATGCAACAACTGGCCGGGCTTTCGCCGATGTCCTGGGGACTGGAAGGATTTCTCGATATTTTTCTCCGCGACCGGGGCCTGCAAGCGGTTCTTGGCGAAGCCCTGGCCCTGGCCGCTTTCGGCCTCGGCCTGCTGCTGGCGGCCGGAGTCGTCTTTCACTTTAAAACAAACCGGGAACAATGAAGGGATCTTTAGACGAGGCGCTGAAGCTGCGCCTAAAGAAAATGATCATTGAAGAATGCGAAAGAGAGGATATCAGCCCCACCGACATCAACGATGAAGTGATGCTTTTTTCCGAAGCCAGCGGTCTCGGGCTCGATTCGCTTGACGCCCTGCAAATCCTGATGGGCCTACAAAGCCATTTCGGCATCCGCCTGCCTGACAGCAAAGCCTTTCGCCGCCATGTCACCACCATCAACGAACTGGCCGATTTCATTCAGCCGACCTGAGCTCTGGACGACAAATGAGAGTTAACCCGTTCCGGCATCAGGAAAAAGAAATACAAGCATGATCACGATTATCGGTGGAGAGCTGCTGAGTGCCCTGGGGAGCCGGAGCGAACGGAGACGGTCACTCCTGGCCGGCCACAACCCACGCGAGCTGGTCAAGGTCCGGGTCGGCGAGCGTCTGGCGCCCTACCCCTACTACCGCCTCGACCAAGCCCCCCGCTTCAGTTCGAGCGCGATTGTCGATAACTATCTTGACCGAACAGTCAGGCTGTTGCAGACCAATCTGAACCTGCAGCTTTCCGATTTGAAGGGCATCGGGGTTTTTCTGGGAGCCTCCGCGATCGATTATTCCCTGGCCGGCCCCCTCGAAGAGAATGTCGACCCAGCCTTTATCGACAGGTGCGAACGCCAACGGGTCGGCGCCGGCGGCTACCTGGACAGCCTGATGCGGCGCCAGACCTTGGAGGGTCCCGCCCTGACCTGCAACACGGCCTGCACCTCCAGCGCCAACGCCCTGATCAACGCCGCCGCACTGCTGAACGGCGGACTGATCGATCACGCCCTGGTCCTGGGTCTGGAGCTTTACTCCCCGACCACCCTTGAGGGCTTTGCCATGTTGCAGTTGCTCTCCTCCTCAGGAATGCGCCCCTTTGACCGCAACCGCGACGGCATTGTTCTGGGGGAAGCGGTCGGCGCCGTACTTCTCAGCCGGGAGGAAATCAGCCCCTCGCCCTGGCGCTATCTCGGCGGAGCAAGCCGCTGCGAAACCTATAGCGTGAGCGGAACCGAGCCGAGCGGGGAGGGGCTCGCCCGAGTAATGCGCGCGGCCCTGCAGGATGCCGGTCTCAAAGCGGAAGACATCAGCGCGATCAAGGCTCACGCCACCGCCAGTGAACTTAACGACCGGGCCGAGATGCGCGCCCTGGAACAGATTTTTCACCGAATGCCGCCGATTGTCGCTCTGAAACCCTATATCGGCCACACCCTGGGCGCTTGCGGCACGGCCGAACTGGTTTTACTGATGGAAAGCGTCGGCGCCGGATTTCTGCCGGCGACCCTCAATTTCACCGTTCTGGAAAACGAGTTCCGCAACCCACCCCTGCAAGAGGTGCTGCCCCTGCACCAAGGCGTCTTCATGCTTAATTATTTCGGTTTCGGCGGCAATAACACGGTTTTCATCGTTAAGCGCACGGCATGACCCTCTACATTCACGGACTGGGCCTGCATCATGGCCCCATCGACCCCGAAACCCCGGAGCTTCCCGATCTCAAAAACAAGCTCAAAGCCCTCAGCGGCACCAGCCCTCGCCGCACCGACCGCTTCATTCAGTTGGCCATCATCGGCGCGCATCAAGCCGCTGCCGTTTCCCGCCCAAACCCTCAGACCGCCCTTTACATGACTTCCGGACAGGGGAATATCATGGTCTTCGACCGGGTTGTGCGCCAGCGTCACTTTACCGGAAATCTGACGAAACCGGCCGACTTCATCAATCTGGCCGGCAATACGGCGGCCTATTATGTTGCCGCTCATCTCGGGCTTGAAGGCCGCAATCTGTTTCTTGCCCATCACCATTTCCCCGTGCAGATGACCATGCTTCTGGCTCAGAACGATCTGCAACGACAAACGGAAGAAGCCATTCTGATCGGCGCCGTCGACGAAGTCATTCTACCCCTGGAACTGGGCCGAAAATTTTTAGGCGTGGAGAAGGGTCTGCCACTGGCCGAAGGCAGCAACTGGATGCTGGTCAAGAGTAACGCCGACGGCGCGCTCGCCGGACTCGAGATAAAACCTGAATGCTTTTCTGAAAAGGCTTTAAAAAACTTTCTCTCGACCTTGACACCCGGTACCCGTCTGGCTTTTTCCAGACGTTTTTCCGCCGCCGAAAGCCGGTCTTTGCAGAAAAGCGCTCCAGGCTGCGAACGCTATCATTACGAAGCGGCAAGCGCCTATCATGAAACCCTGCCCCTGTATGTCCTGAACCTTTTTCTGAGCCGGGAAAACGGCGTTCTGGTCCATCTCGACAAAAGCCCGGATTCCTGCCGTTACCTGATAATGTGCGTCGACAACCAACAATCGTCCTGACACGGTCCGGTCGGCTTCATTTTTCCTGAAGCCAGAGGGTCAAACAGGTCCCCTCGCCGGTGCCATCCCCGATGTGCACAAGCTTTTCTTATAACTTCAGTTTCGGGAGCTTTGGTGTATTTCCTCCACTCCCGACGTTCGCTTTCTGTTTTCCCAGCGTAGGATATCATGCTCGCAAACAACCGGCACCCGGTGGTTGTCAAAAACAATCGATTGTAGTAAACACAAAAAATCATGCTCTTCAAACCGCTTGACGAGCAAAACGAACCGGCAGAAACGAAAACTTAATTCCGGTCGAGTTTTCCCCACGCAGCCCGACTCCGGCAGTCGTCCTGAAACATAAAAAGGGCAACCCATGCAAAAATTCCCCAGTAAGATTTCGCGCAAAGCCGGCATGCCGCCCGGCACTTTGGTTTATCTCGGGGCCGATCATCATGCCGGCTCGAAGCTGTCCATCATCACCTATGATGCCCATGATTTCCAAGAGTATACGATTGCCTCGCTCGAAGAAATCAGCCCTGAGCAAAAGCCGGGCTCCGTCACCTGGATAATCATCGAAGGGCTGAGCGATATCGGGGTCATCGAAGCCCTCGGACGGCGGTTCAAGATTCATCCACTGGTTCTCGAGGACATTCTTAATCCGCATCAGCGACCCAAATTCGAAGATTACGATGACTATCTTTACATTGTTCTGAAAACCCTGATGCCCGCGCCCTCAAACTCAGCGGCCTGTGCCGAGCAGATCAGCATTCTGGTCTTGGAGGGATTTGTTTTTGTCTTCAGGGAAAAATCCGACGATTTATTTACGCCGGTTCTTCAGCGAACCAGAAACCACCTGAGCCGCTTTCGCAGCCAGGGCAGCGACTATCTGACTTACGCGCTTCTCGATCTGCTTGTCGACGGCAATTTCATTCTGCTCGACACCCTGTCCGAAAATGTGGATGCGATCGAAGAGGAGTTGTTAAGCGCCCCCGACGCGGGCACCCTCAAGAAGATTCAGGCAATCAAACGAGAGTTGACCCACATGCACCGGTTCATTTCACCCCTGCGCGAGCTTCTCAGCACCATGCTGCACAGCGATTCACACCTGATTATGGAAAAGAACCTGATTTATTTCCGCGATGTTCAGGATCATGCCATTAGGGTTTCCGAAAGACTGGATCTGTACCGGGAGATTCTCTCCGGCCTGCTTGATATCTACGTTTCCGGCATCAGCAATAAAATGAATGAAGTCATGAAGGTGCTGACCGTCTTTGCCTCGATTTTCATCCCCCTGACCTTTATCACCGGCATTTACGGTATGAACTTCGAATACATGCCCGAACTCAAATGGCGCTGGGCCTATCCTTTCCTCTGGCTTGCGTTCATAATAATTTCCTTGATTTTATTGAGTTATTTCAAAAAAAAGAAATGGTTGTGAGAACTCCGGCCGGCCGGAAACGGTCCGCTTACAGCCCCCAATAATTGCCCGTGAAATCACTATGCGCATCGCTCTCGACGGCTATAACGTGATCGCGACCTTAACCGGTACCGCCCTGGACTTTCTCGATCTGGAAAAAGAGCGTGAGGAACTCAACCAGCTGCTGGCCGACTACCGCCGCGCCAGCAGCAACCGGTTGACCGTGGTTTACGACGGGGCCTTCGCCGGCAGTGGCGAACCCCGCAGTGCCGCCGCCGGCGGGGTTGAAATCAGGTTTTCCCGGGCCGGACAGAATGCCGATCAGTACCTGATCAATCTCGCCCGCCAATACGGCAGCGGCTTGACGATTGTCAGTTCCGACCGGGAAATCGCCCGGGCCGCCGAAGGTTTCGGCGCCGTGGTGCTGGCCACCGCCGATTTTATCGGCGTCCTGCTGGCGACCCTGCAAACGACCGTCGATCTCGATGAAGATGAACCGACAGGCAAGGCCAAGCGCCACCTCACCCGCAAGCAGGGCAATCCCAAACGCCTCGGCAAAAGCCAGCGCCGCCGCAAAAAGCGGCTGCAAGCGCTCTGGAACGGCTGAAATAAGGACCGCGACCTTGCGTTGCCATTGTTAATTAAACATTCATGCGAGAACCAACCCAATTCAGGAGAAAACCAATGCCGACACAAAAACTGCAGGATCCCGGGTTATGGAAAAATCTGGCCTATATCGACGGCCATTGGATAGCAGCTGAAGGCGGTGGCGTCATCGAGGTCCGCAACCCCGCCGACGGCAAATTTCTGGGCACGGTACCCGATCTGGGTCGCGGCGAAACCGCTTGCGCCATTGCCGCGGCGGAAAACGCCGCTTCCGCCTGGCGGCGGAAAACCGCGCAGGAACGAGCCGTCATTCTCCAGAGCTGGCGGCAACTGCTGCTTACACATCAGGATGATCTGGCCTTGCTCATGACTCAGGAACAGGGAAAACCACTAGCCGAGGCCCGGGGCGAAATCGTCTACGCCGCCTCTTTTCTCGAATGGTTCGCCGAGGAAGGCAAGCGGGTCTACGGCGATGTCATTCCCGCTCAGCAGGCGGACAAGCGAATTCTTGTCCTGAAGGAACCGATCGGAGTCTGCGCCGCCATCACCCCCTGGAATTTCCCCTCAGCCATGATCACGAGAAAAGCAGGGCCGGCCTTAGCCGCAGGTTGCACGATGGTAGTCAAACCGGCAAGCGCGACCCCCTTTTCCGCCCTGGCTCTGGCCGAGCTGGGGGCACGAGCCGGAATTCCAGCCGGGGTCTTCAATGTGGTTACCGGCACGGCCGCAGCCGTCGGGGCCGAGCTGACGGAAAATCCCAGGGTGCGCAAACTGAGTTTCACCGGATCGACCGCCGTCGGCAAGCAGCTGCTCGCAGCCTGCGCCGGCACGGTCAAGAAGGTTTCGCTGGAACTGGGAGGCAACGCCCCTTTCATCGTCTTTGACGACGCCGATCTCGAGTCCGCGGTGGCCGGGGCTCTGGTTTCTAAGTACCGCAATTCGGGCCAGACCTGCGTCTGCACCAACCGATTCCTGATTCAGGATGGCATCTACGATCGGTTCGCCGAAAAGCTGGCGGCGGCGGTGGCCGTAATGAAGGTCGGCAACGGTCTCGAAGCCGACACGCAACAGGGACCGCTGATCAACCGCGACGCCGTGGCCGGAGTCCAGGCCTTGATTGCTGACGCCGTGGCAGGCGGCGCCCGGATCTTGACCGGCGGCAGAAGCCACAAGCTGGGCGGCAATTTTTTCGAACCAACAATCCTCACCAACGCCAGCCCCGAAATGCGCATCGCCCACGAGGAAGCCTTCGGCCCGGTGGCCCCGCTTTTTCGTTTTCACAGCGACGCCGAAGCCATCGCCCTGGCCAACGCCACCGAATACGGACTAGCCGCCTATTTCTACAGCCGCGACATCGGCCGGGTCTGGCGCCTGGCCGAAGCTCTCGAATATGGCATCATCGGCATCAACACCGGCTTGATCTCGACCACCGTGGCGCCGTTTGGCGGGGTCAAGGAATCCGGCCTCGGCCGCGAAGGCTCGCGCTACGGCATTGACGATTATCTTGAAATCAAGTATCTCTGCCTGGGCGGCATCTGAAACCGGCAAGCGCGAACCAGGCAAAGATGGAGTGGCATCTTCTGACAAAAGGACTCAGTTACATTGCCGCGAAATGCGAACTAACGCTGCGGCTACCACCGCATCAGGCGCTGAGCCTTTCACGGCAATATAAATGTGACCGAGCGCGATAAAGATACTTCGAACCATCAACCAAAGCGTAAAGGTTTCACCCAAAGTATCTAGCCCAGAAACAAAAAAGGGGCTAGGCGACTAATTCACCTAACCCCTTGATTTTTTATTGGCGGGCAATGCGAGATTCGAACTCACGACCTTTGGCTCCGGAGGCCAACGCTCTATCCAGCTGAGCTAATTGCCCGTACCTGTCTGTTTCACGGACGCACCAGATAGCACAGTCCGGGGCGCTTGACAAGAGAAAATGCTTTGTGAAAGGACAAAGTTCCTGAAATAATCACCGCCGAACCGGTAAAAAAAGCACTAAACTTACGGTTTCAGAGGGCAAGGACTTCCTGAAGCCGTGCCGCGCAAGCCCGGGCCCCGCAGGGGGCATTGCCAAGCCATTGCCGGTGGCCCTGCCCGCCGACCTGGTTAACCACCGCCAGCAGCAGGGCACCGGGAATGCCGCGGCATTGGCAGAGACGGGCAAAGGCATAGGCCTCCATCTGTTCGAACTGAGCCCGGTAATGCGCTTCAAGGCGGCCGGCGGCATGATCCTCGGAGGTGATCGCGGCCAAGGTCAGGCAGCGGGTCTCATAGCCCGAAGAGAGTTGCCGGGAAAGTTTTTCGTCAAGGGTCAGCGTAGTTATCAGAGGCCCGGGGAAATACCCCTTACCTTCGACTTCAGCCAGATCACCCAGAATCGCGGTCCCGGGAGAAACCAGAGTTACCGGCGGCCAGGAGGCCAGGGAGGCGGCATAAACCCCGCAGCTGCCGGTAAAAATGGCCGAGGAGATGGGCTGTGTCCGCAACAAGGCCTCAAAACCAGCCACAAAATCGACCAGACCGATGCCCAGCGCGGCCAGCAGGCAAGGCCGCCGCCGGGAGCGATAGCATCCGGGTTCAAGTTCGCTCCAGAAACCTGACTCAAGCAAAGGCAGAAGTTCTTCGCGGACCGCTGCGCAGATCAGGCGCATAATCTAATCCGCCGACGCCGCCCCGAACGAAAGCCGCAGTTCCTCTTCCACGGCCTGACCGGCCTTGCCGATCAAACCATCGACATCGTCGCCTTTAGCCGCGGAAACCGCGACAATCGCGACGGAAAGAAAAACATTAATCGTTTCCACCTGCATGGAAGCGGTCAGACGCTTGATTTTTTCCGCCACCACGCGGGCTCCCTCCGGGGTTGAATTAGCTAAAACCACCCAAAAGGTTGAGTCATCATAGAGACCGACATAATCACCCATCCTTACAATCGCCATAATCTGATCAAAAATCGCACGATTAGTAACTTCCCAGCTGTCACGCCCCAGAACCTCTATAAAGGTGTTAGCATTTTTTATTTTCAGAAAAAGCAGGGAAAACGGGGTGTGATAACGGTGATGATAGGCGATCTGGCGCTGCAAGGCCTCGCGCAAAGCCCGCCGGCTGGGAATGCCGAGAGCGTTTTCGGCGCTGAAAGGGGAGTTTTCGTTGTTCATCGCGGAGTTTGAGTTTCGTCGCAGAATTCCAACCCGGCAGCCATCGGCGCCGGCATCGTCAGGAACCGGATAAAACTCGAGGCCGCTCAACCCGGTCCCGGATTCAGCCTGAAGATCCCCGGGCAGACCTTTCAAGGCCGCCCCTTCCTGAAACCTCACCATTTCAGACCAGTCACGCCCAAGCACCCGCTGACTTTCAAGACCACTGATTTCCGCCAGTTGCGGACTCCAGTAGGCCACCCTGCCAGCCTCATCCAAAACCACCAGCGCGTAACCGCCGGCCTGAGCAATCACCGTCAGCAGAGCCTCAACATTCACTCGCACAGAGCAACCTCCCTACTTATTTCGGCCAGCCCCTTGACGACCGATTATTTTTACTCTAAAAGGTCGAGGGCTTCGTAACAACTCCACCGGCTTCGCTCCCCTTCAACCTTCGTCACGACGGCGTACTTCTATGTTCGCCGCGGGCCTCAGGTATCGAACGCCTCGCATTCGGAGCTGTTGCAGTTTTCAGGCTAATTCCATCTCAAAAAAAACAGGACAGCATATGATTGAGATGCGACAGATTCAAGTCTTTCTGGCAATCAGCGAACATCTGAATTTCAGTCGGGCGGCGGAAAAGATCTATTTGACTCAGCCCACCGTCAGCGGTCACCTGAAAAACCTGGAAAACTTCCTTAAAGTTCAACTCGTCGACCGCAGCGGCCGTGAGGTTCGCCTGACTTCGGCCGGCGAGATCTTTCTGCCCTTCGCCCGCCGAATCTTCGCCCTGCAGGAAAAGGCCCGCAAAGAAATGCGGCTTTACGCCGGAGCGGAACACGGCAAGCTAGAAATCGGCGGCAGCAATACTCCGGGCCAATATATTCTGCCAGCGGTAATCGGCCGTTTTACACAGAGCCGCCAACAAACCAAAGTCACCCTGCGCATTGAAGACAGCCAGTCAATCATCGATCTGGTCGGCGACGGCGAGCTTGAGCTGGGATTGGTCGGCAACCCGCCCACAGACAAGGATTTCATTTCGATAAAATGCCAGGGAGACGAGCTCTACCTGGTAGCGTCTCCGGCCCGCGGCCGTTCAATTTCCTCACCGCTCAGCCTTGAAACCCTCAGGAAGCTACCTTTTATAATCCGGGAAAAAGGTTCCGGAACCCGACGGAGCATGCTTTCAGTCTTACAACAAAGAGGTCTGACCAAACTTGAAGACTTAAATCTGGTCGCTGAAATGGGCAGCGCGGAAGCGGTTCGTCAGGCGGTCAAAAATGATCTCGGGGTAACCATCATCTCCAACCTCTGTGTCGATGAAGACCTGAAAAACGGAAACCTGCAACAGCTCAGCCTTCCGGACGGCCCGATCAAACGCGACTTTTATCTGATCTACAATCGCGACCGGCGTCTTTCGCCCCTGGCCGAACTTTTCAAAGAGTATATTCTGAACCCGGAAAAGACTTGACCATTTTATTTTCTGAAGAACCACGCTCCATTAAAGAATACCTTCAAAAGCTTTCTTTCAGCCCCGAATATTTCATATTTTCGGGGCGACGCCGATTCAATAAAGGACCTCCTGCAGACCCAGCATATCCAGCATGTCGTACATCCCGGGGGCTTGTTTCAGAAGCCAGCGGGATGCCTGCAGCGTGCCACGAGCATAAGGCTCCAGTGATTGCGAGCGATGCGTGATCTCAAGACTCTCACCTTGGCCGGCGAAAATTACGGCATGCTCACTGTTAAAAGTCCCCCCGCGAAGACTGGCAATCGCAATTTCCTTGTGCGGTCGGCTGCCGATCAGTCCCCAGCGCGCCTGATGCCGCAGCGACTGGGAGAGCGTCCAACCTCTTTTCTCAGCTACCAGCTGAGCTATTTTCAGAGCCGTGCTGCTGGGTGCATTGCGTTTTTCCCGGTGATGTTTCTCGACGATCTCCACGTCAACCGTATCGTGCGGCAGCACCGCCGTGGCGTTCGCGATCATACGCCAGGCCAGGTTCATCATCAGACTCATATTGGGACTCAACAGCGCGGGTACCGGCCGCAGAATTTCCGCCAACCTGTCCAGCTGTGAGCGGGTAAAGCCGGTCGTTCCGACAACCATCGCTAAACTCTCGCTCGCGGCCCATTCGGCATAAGCCAGGGTCGCCTCGGGATAACTGAAATCCACCAGCACATCCGGCCGCTGCAACCGGCAGGCCTCAGCCAGAAGCTCCAACTTCTCAGGGAGCGAAAGTTTACCGGCGTTGCTCACGAATTGGGCCACGACATCTGCCTGACTCTCAAGATACGCCAGAAAAGCGCCGCCCATGCGACCCGCGGCCCCGGTAACGGCAATCCGTAACATGTTTTCCTTTCGAACACACCATTAATTAAAAGGCTTACAGCAAGTCTTCATCCCAGCGGCTGGACCGGGGATACCCAGGAGACACCATCCCGATATGCGGCTACAATCAAGTCAGGCCTCCTGAAGAGGCTCGGAATAGCCTGTTTTCCGCAAATGTATTGCGAGGCTGAATAGTCGCCGCTTATATTTCCGACTTAAGACTTCTTTGCAGAAGATCCACCACCGCCTGCCGGGGATCCTTTCCCGCTTCGAGAATGGAATAGACCTGCTCGGTTATGGGCGCTTCAACCTGCAGCCTGGCCGCCAGCTGATAGGTCGAAACCGTGGTTTTGATCCCTTCGGCGACCATTCTCATCCCCGCCAGAATTTCCTCCAGGGAACGCCCCCGACCCAATTCAAGTCCGACCGTACGATTACGGGAAAGATCGCCGGTACAGGTCAAAACCAGATCACCCATTCCGGCCAATCCGGCAAAAGTCTGCGCCCGGGCTCCGGCCGCAACCCCCAAACGGGTCATCTCGAAAAGTCCCCTGGTAATCAGGGCCGCCCGGGTATTTGAACCAAACCCCAGCCCGTCGGCAATTCCTGCGGCCAGAGCCATGACATTTTTCAGGGCGCCGCCGAATTCGATCCCAATCACATCGGTGCTGGTGTACACGCGAAAGCGCTCACCGCTGAAAACCTGCTGTACGATTTCGGCTACCCGCTCATCAGCCGCGGCCGCGACCACTGCGGTCGGCAAGCCCTTGGCCACCTCGCGGGCGAAAGAGGGGCCGGAAAGAAAGGCCAGTCGTGCCTTGCGCCCAGACCGCTCCAGTTCTTCCTCCAGAACCTGGGACATCGTCATCAGGCTCTCGTTTTCGATCCCCTTGGAAGCGGAAACCAGTACCAGATTTTCTTTCAGATAGGGTAACAAACGACAAAAAATCTGACGCATCAATTGTGATGGGGGCACCAGTAAAACCAGTTCCCGACCTGCGACCGCTTCCGCCAGGCTGTCGGTAAAACACAAATTTTCATGCAGAGTGATATCGGGTAGAAAAAGATCATTTTCCCGTCCCCGGCGCATGCGCAGAACCAGATCCGACTCATAAGCCCAAAGTGTTACCCGATGACCGATCCGCGCCAGCAGGTCAGCCAGGGCCGTGCCCCAACTCCCGGCGCCTACAACCCCGATATCCATATTTCTTCCTGATCCGGTCGAGCCGGATAGCAACTTCAGTTAAACAGCTTTTCAAAAAAGGCAATTATTCGGATCCGGGGGCTCAGCAAGCGACAAAAAACAACTCTCCCAGAAGAACCTCTCAAACCTAAGGGGCCCATCAAATCAAGGCGTAGGCTTTCAGAACCTGCTCCAGATGGCTCCGATTGTCGGCTTCCATCATGACCATCGGCAATCTGATTTCTTCGACTATCCGACCCATCATGGCAAGTGCGGTCTTGACCGGCACCGGATTGGTTTCGATAAACATGGTCGCGCAAAGTTTTTGCAACTTATGATGCATGGCGGCGGCCTCCGACCACTGACCGGCGGCAACGGCATCACAGATTCCGGCAATCAAGGAAGGCGCGATATTGGCCGTGACCGAAATCACTCCGCGCCCACCGATGCACATCTGCGGGAAAAAGGTAAAATCGTCCCCGGACAACAGGGCAAAATCGGGCCCGCAGGCCGCGATAATAGCGGAGGCTCTCTGCATACAGCCAGTAGCCTCCTTAATCCCCACGATATTAGGAAGCGCGGCCAGCCGCCCCACGGTAGCCGGCAGGAGATCGACACTCGTCCGACTGGGCACATTATAAAGCAGAATGGGAATATCAACGCTTTCGGCAATCGCTTTGAAATGCTGATAAAGCCCCTCCTGCGAAGGTTTATTGTAATATGGGGTTATCAGCAGAACCCCGTCGGCTCCGACATCCTTGGCGTGCTGGGTCAAACGAATCGCCTCAGCCGTATTGTTGGAACCGGCTCCGGCAATCACCGGTACCCGCTTAGCCACCGCATCAATCACGATATCGATCACCTGCTGGTGTTCGGCATGCGACAGCGTCGCCGATTCTCCGGTCGTTCCGCAGGGAATGATCGCATCCGTGCCCCCAGCGATCTGAAACTCAACCAATTCCCTTAAAGCGGTTTCATCTACAACCCCGTCTCTGAACGGGGTAACAATCGCTACCATGGCTCCGTCAAACATCAAACATCTCCTTACACGACTCGCTCGGTTGGCGGTAAAACTAATTCCAGAACCCCTTTATATACGATTACAGCCCCCCCTTCAAGGAAAACTTCAGAAAAGTCCAGCCCTTCCTGCTTATAAAAAATCGTCAGAATCTCACCACTTCCAGTAACCACCGCGGTCGGGGAAGCAACCTTTCCGCGCACGGCCAGAAGAAGAGCGGCCGCCACCGAACCGGTACCACAGGCCAGGGTTTCAGCTTCGACCCCTCGTTCATAGGTCCGGATCGCCAAACGACGCTCATTCACAATCCGGACGAAGTTGACATTCGTCCCCGCCGGGGCAAAAACCGGGTGTCGGCGAATCGCGGCCCCCTGCCGCAGAAGCCAAGAAGGGTCCGGATCGCAATCAACCACCAAGATCGCATGCGGCACGCCGCTGTTGATGAAATCGACGGCAATCCGTTCACCTTCAATCTCCAGCTCAAGACCCTGGCGCAGGGAATGTGGCCGGGGCATCTCGAGCCTTACCCGGTCACCATCGACCTGAGCCCGAATCGCTCCGGCCGGAGTCAGAAAAACCATTTTCGCCGAGGCCAGCTTCTGAAGAAAAGCAAAACGCGCGACGCAACGCCCCCCGTTACCGCACATCTCAGCTTCAGAGCCGTCGGCGTTGTAAAATCGGCAGGTGAAATCGGCGGCTTCAGCCTCTTCCACAAGAATCAGACCATCGGCCCCGACCCCAAGAGCCCGGCGACAGAGCTTGCGCACCAGAGCGGGGCGTGTTTTTTCAGGGAAAATCCGCCCACGGTTATCGATGACCATAAAATCATTACCGCCACCCTGCATCTTCCAGAAAAACAAACTGCTATTTTGAATTCCAGACATTCAGCGCCAATCTCCCTGCCGCCGCCGGCGTAATATTTTTTTTCTCACCTCTCCGCATAACTCCCTGACATAGTCGCCGGCATAATCGGGATAACTCCAGCGCAGGGGAATATACTGGCCCGACTCAAAAACCAGGGTCAGATCAGCGTAGATGCCACGACCCAGATAAGGACGATGCGGCACCGCCTTCGTCGAAGCCAGCACCAGATGATCAAGCGCCAGATAACCGGGGTCGAGGTTAACCCGACGACGACCGGCCGCGGCCAGACGGATTTCCAGTTGGTCACTGAACAACTTGGCGTCAATCAGCCGCGAACGTAAAAACGGCCGCTGAAAAAACAGCAAATAACGACCGAGCCCCCGACCCATTTCGGCTTCATAATAACGCGAATGAGCAAAAGAAAGCCAGAAAGAACAACAGTCAATCGGCCCGAACTCAGGTTCAAGAAGTTGCGCTGCGGCCAGCGCCGTCGCCGGTGTTCCGGCAAGCGCACTGATCATTAAAGCCCCGGGTTCAGGCTCACGATAATCAAGATCTGGACGCATCGATTCGCGGCCTCGAACTTTGATAATAATCTACAATTTCATCCCCGGAAACGGTAGCCGTCCCCCGTTTACCAACCACGATCCCGGCAGCGAGATTGGCCAGCAGGGCGGCTTCAAATAATTTAACCCCGGATTCAAGCAGAGCCAGCGTGAGCACCGCGATCACCGTATCGCCGGCCCCGGTCACATCGAAAACCTCGCGCGCCAGGGTCGGAAGCAGCAACGGTTTGTCGCTGCCCGGAAAGATGGCCATGCCATCGTCGCCCCGGGTAATAATCAACGCACGACTGCGAAAACGCTCCTTGATACAGGCCCCGGCCCGGGCCAGAGTCTCACTGTCAACGGGAAAACCGCAGGCCTGTCCGGCCTCCATGGTATTGGGCGTAACCAGATCGACGTCATGATAAAGATCAAAATTGACAACCTTGGGATCGAGCGCCAGAAAAAGACCCCGCCGCCGGGTTTCGCTGACCAGCAGATCGAAAAGTTCGCGCTCCACCACCCCTTTGCCGTAATCCGAAACAATCACCCCCTCAACCCGGGCGCAGGCCGCCATGATGGCGTCTCGCAAGGCCTGACGACTCTCCAGCGAAAAAGGGCTGAGGGTTTCCTGATCGAAGCGGACAACCTGCTGCTGGTGCGCGACGATGCGCGTCTTCACCGAGGTCTGGCGCTGCGCTTCACAAACCAGGCCGGCGATTCCACAGCCGCTCTCCTGCAGCTCCCGGCACAGGGACAGGCCCTCGGGATCATCTCCGATCAGGGCGACCAGTTCAGGTCGAGCCCCCAGCGCCAACAGGTTACGAACCACATTGGCGGCGCCGCCCGGACGATTTTCCCGGCTGACAACCGAGACCACCGGCACCGGCGCCTCCGGGGAAATTCTTTCCACCGTGCCGCGAATAAAACAATCAACCATCACATCGCCAAACACCAGCACCCGACGGCCCCGCATCGCCGCCAGCAGCTGCCGCAAACGATCCGGAGAAAGAAAATCATGACCTGTTTCCATAAACCTTCTTGTCTCTTCCTTTTCTTAATGACCGCTTTGCAAGCAGTTCAGAAGTGGTCTTCGAATGCATCATTCCTGATCATAGCCAAAACGTTTGAGCTGAGCGGCATCCCGGGTCCAGTTGCGGGCCACCGCGACATGAAGCTCCAGAAAAATCGGAATTCCGACAAAGGCCTCAATGGCCTGTCGCGACAAGATACCGATCTTTTTCAGCATGCTTCCGCCGCGACCGATAAGGATCCCTTTCTGCGAATCCTGCTCAACATAGATTGAAGCTCCAATACTAAGGCGGGCTTCCAGATCACGGTAATAATCGATCTCAACCGCCACTGAATAGGGAATTTCATCCCGGGTCAGTTTGATAATCTGCTCCCGGATAACCTCCTGCACCCAGAACCTTTCACTCATCTGGGTCTGTATATCATCCGGGAAGTAAGCCGGATGACAGGGCAACCGGGCCAGCATTTCCCGCACCAGGGATTCCACTCCGACACCGTCCCGGGCGCTGATAAAAAAAAGTCTCTCCTTCTCCAGAGCGAATTCATTTTTCAGTTCCGCGGCCATCGGTAAACGGCTGAGGTATGAACCGTCGCGCTCGGCAAGCTGGTCGATCTTATTCAAGGCAACCAGGAAGGGGATCTGTTCGGCCCGGGCCCGGTTGAGAATCTCTAGCTCGCCGGAACGCAGCCGAGCATTCCCGGCTTCCAGCAAGACCAGGGCTAGATCGGCATCGCGCCAGGCTGCCTGTGAGATTTCTACCAGTTTCTGGTTCAGTTGCCCTTTCGGGCTGTGCAGCCCCGGGGTATCGACCAGAACCATCTGGGCCGCCGGAAAATTTTTGATACCGACGATGCGATTGCGGGTGGTCTGCGGCTTATCCGTAACGATAGCGATTTTTTCCGCCAGAATATGGTTCAGCAGAGTCGACTTGCCCACATTCGGGCGTCCCACCAGGGCGACAAAGCCGCTGCGAAATTCAGTCATATTATGCTCTCAGGTTGACTTCGGGGTCCCACGCAGACCACGAAAAAAGGTTGTCAGCAAAGCCGCCGACCGGGCCTTGAAAACTCCGCCCCGCACGGCAAAAGCATGATTTAAACGAGCATCCTCCCCCAGACGGTAGAGGCTCTCGATCGCCCCGCCCTTGGGATCCGGGCAACCGTACACCAAACGTCCGATACGAGCCTGAAACAACGCTCCGGCACACATGATACAGGGTTCAAGGGTAACATAAAGGGTTACTTCATTCAACCGCCAGTCACCCAGCTTGCGGCTGGCTTGTTCAAGCACCTCGATTTCGGCGTGAGCCAGAGCCAGTTTTTTTTCTTCCTTGCAATTCCGCCCCCGGGCGATAATCCGTCCCCGCCAGACCGCTACCGCTCCGACCGGAATTTCTCCGGCCAGCCAGGCAAATCGGGCTTCATCCAGGGCCAAGGTCATAAAAAGATGGTCAAGCATCGCAGAATTGACAAATCATGATCAATTAGGATAAGGACAAAGAAAGCCCACTCTCCGCTCCGAACAATTCGGACACAGTTGTAAAAGGCCGTGTAAATGAATAAAAGTCAACCGTTTTCAGCCTTCTCCTATGAAGTCGACGGCCAACGCTGGCAGCGTTTTCAACCTGCGCTTATAACGGAAATTCCGTTGCAGATCTGGATCAACGGAGAACATCTGGTCACGCTGCATCGCACCCCCGGCAACGAACTCTTTCTGGCCGCCGGCTATCTCTATTATCAGGGTCTGATCAGTTGTCCCGAAGATATCAAAGCTCAGCGTCTGATTACGCTGACCTCCGAAACCGCTTCACCTCTTGCCTGCGACTCCTTACGTCTGACGATCAAGACACCGCGCACCGCGATCAGCGCTCTGACCGCCGGAGCTATCTGGACAATAATCCAACCGCAAAGGGAAAATCCCCGGAGTAAGCCTTTTTCCCTGCCCCCCTCCAGCCTCACAGAGCTGCCCGCGAAAATGCATCAGCGACAACAGCTCTACCAAACGACCGCCGGAGCCCACGCCGTCGCCATCGTTGACGAATCTGGGGAGATTCTCCACTGCGAGGAAGATGTTGGCCGCACCAACGCTTTGGACAAGCTGGTAGGCTACTGCCTCTGCCAAAAAATTGACATGACTTCTCAGGGTGCGGTTTTCAGCGGCCGCATCAATCTGGAAATGGCGGTTAAGATTGTCCGCGCCGGGTTCCCTCTGGTGTTCTCGTTTTCGGCCCCCACGGCGGGGGCGGTACGTCTTCTCGAACAAGCCGACATCGCCTATGCCGGCTCTTTGCGAGCCGGCTCATTCACCCTGTTCTGCGGCTCCCTTTAGCTGACAAATCATGCTCTCACGACATAAACCCCGCAAGGAGCCTGTTCAACAACCTCCGCCGAGACGCTGCCCAGAAAGGCTCTTTTCATCGCGCCTTTGCCGGTGCTGCCGACAACCAGCAGGTCAATATCATACTCACGCGCCAGCTTGATAATCGAAACCGCCGGCGAGCCATCCACGACCAGGGTCTCCAGTTGAACCTCTTTCTCGGCGGCAAGCTTACGCACGACCAGAAAAGCTTCATCGACAATCCGCTGCCAGCGCTCCGGGTCTTCGGTCCGAGCCGACAGGCCACGGGCAAAAAGATCATCGTAATCACGAATGCGATCCGCTTTAACAAAAACCGCATAAAGTTTGTTCTTAAACTTTCCGCCCTGACAACAAGCCAGCCAAACCGCTTCGTGAACAGCTTTGTCGGAAACGGCCGAACCATCCACCGCGACCATGATCTTTCTTCGAATTCCCAACATTGCGGACTCCTTTCCCCAGAATTGCCGATCAATCCTCTCTGACTGCGTCAAAGTGAGCAAAATCACTCTCCACCGCAGCCAGTTCACGCTCCGACATTTGTTCGCGCCCTCCTTCATAGGCGTCATAACGGTTATCGATATCACGAAAGGTTGTAAACTCACCAAAAAATCTCATATTAACCACACCTGTGGGACCGTTTCGTTGTTTTCGGATCAGAATCTCGGCCAGGCCGGCATTCTCCGGCTTATCCTTGTTATAAACCTCATCTCGGTAAACAAACATAATCACATCAGCATCCTGTTCGATAGCCCCGGATTCACGCAGATCGGAAAGCTGCGGACGGCGGTCGACCCTTGATTCGACGCTGCGGTTGAGCTGAGAAAGAGCGACTACAGGTACGTTGAGCTCTTTGGCCATAGCCTTCAGAGAACGTGAGATTTCCGAGATTTCGCGCTCCCGACTCTCGCCATCGCCGCGCATCAACTGCAGATAATCCACCATGACCATATCCAGTCCTTTGTTGTTCTGCAGCCGTCTGGCCTTGGCCCGCATCTCCATAATGGAGATCGCTGCGGTATCATCAATATAAATCGGCAATTCGGAAACCACCGCCGCCGCCTCGGAAAGTCGCGGCCAGTCCTGATCTTTAAGCAGCCCCCGACGAATCGTCTGAGCATTAATCTCGGATTGACTGCAGAGCAGCCTCGTAACCAGCTGTTCTTTTGACATCTCCAGTGAAAAAAAGGCAACGCGCGTCACCACCTCCGGGTTGGCGGAGGCATTGTGAGCAATATTGAGTGCAAAAGAGGTTTTGCCCATACTCGGACGACCGGCGATAATAATCAGGTCCGAACGCTGAAAACCACAGGTCATATTGTCGATCCCGGCAAAACCAGTCGCCACTCCGGTAATCGTGGTATTGCTGCGATAAGCCGCGTCGATCGCAGCAAAACTGCTTTTGACAATTTCATCGATCGGGGTTATCTCCGATTGATTACGTTTTCTGGCCACATCGAGAATCGCCCTTTCCGCGCTGTCAACCAGCTGATCCACATCTTCGACCTCCCCGTAACTCTGTTCGACAATCGTGGTCGCAGTTTGAATCAAGCCCCTGAGCAAGGATTTATTCTTGACGATTCTGGCATAGGCGGACAGATTGGCGGCGGTATGAACGTTATCCACCAAAGAAGAAAGATAGCCGCTGCCACCGATATCATCAAGTTTATGCCGCTGTTTAAGATGATCGGCCACCGTCACCAAATCGATAGGCTCATGATTTTTAGACAGCATCAGGATCGTTTTAAAAATCTCGCGGTTGCCGGGACGGTAAAAATCCTCCTCCCGAACATAATCCATGACCTGACTCAAGGCCGAGTTCTCGAGCATGATTCCGCCCAGCAGGGCCTCTTCCGCCAGCAGACTCTGGGGCGGCAGCCGCAAAGGGTCCAAACTCTCTTTACTTTTACCTTTCTTTACCACCAAACGCTCCCGTTCCTCTGAATCATCCGTATCAGCAAAGATATGATTACGTGTAACGTTTCAGTTCCGAAGGATCTGCTGCATTTTCTCCACGACTAACGCTGAAATTGCTGTTTTTCCAGCGGCTCATGCGTCCAAAGGTCTGGATTCACGCTCTCGCGCTCAAACACCAGCCCTGTAATGGGCTTCATGCGCGGGGGAAAACCGAAAATTCGCAAGACGTTACGGAAAACCACCGAAACCACCGCAAAACTAAAAAACGGCTGAATAGTTACGATTAGTTTTTTCAAACAAACGGCGCTTCGTAAACACCGCGACAAAGCCCCCTTCAAACAAACAGTTCCCCTCCTGACAACTGTTCTTATCATCTGAAATCTTGTCGGCATTTGACAGCGCAAGATTTATTTAGACACCAAGTGCCAACCTCTCCCCCATTAGAGCATAAACCTCATTTAACAAAGATTTGCAACCACAAAAAGAAGACTGCGTGCCGAAGCCTCGCTCATCTCAGAAGCAACCACTGTCATCGTACAAAGGGGGCGAAAAGAGAAGCAGAATTTCTGCATAACAGAAAAAGGACGGGAGGAAGGAAAAGATCAAGCCGCTTGCCAAAAGGCCAAGTTATAAAGCCTGTGCGCGGCGCGTTTTGTCTCAAACGCGCACAGGCTTTGGGCTAAACTCAGTCAACCACGCTCTCCGCTTCCGCGGAAACAGCTGGCATATCCGCCACCAGAACCACTTCATTCTGGTCACTGACCACCACGATTTTAAGTTCCGCGACAATCCCCGGCTGAACCTTAACCAGGGCAGTAAAATCTCCGACATGCTTGATGCTTTCCGGCAGCTCAATCTTACGCCGGTCGACATCAATCTGCAGTTCATTAAGCCTTTCCGCAATATCCATCGCCGTCACCGAGCCGAAAAGCTTGCCCTGTTCACCGACCTTGCGTTCAAACTCGAGCCGTAACGCCGAAAGCCGGGCCCGCAGGGCCTCACCCTCAGCCTGAAGCCGCTGACGTTTCTTCTCAAGCCCACAAAGATGATGCTTGACATAATTGAGATTGCCTTCATTGGCCTCAATCGCCCGGCCGCTCGGCAAAAGAAAGTTGCGGGCGTAACCGTCTGCGACTGTCACCAGATCACCGATATTACCAAGATGCTCAACCGGCTCCTGTAAAATAATCCGCATAATAAATCCTCCAAAATATTTTTCACTGCTTCCTGATCTGATCGAAAACCACCCTAAAGTGACTGACGGTAACGCGTGATCCGTTTCCTGAAATCAAACCAGATATCAAATATACCGAGCAGAATCAGCAACACAAGCAGAAACTGAAAAGCTAAAAAAAAGAAAAAGATAAACGACCTCTGAAGCAGACCCAAATCGAATGCGACCATAGCAAACTGCACAATGGCCAACCCCTGAATCAAATAAGCAAAAGCGATCAGACCCGCCCCATTCAAAACAACAACCTGCCAGAAACCCGACAACGGTAAAAAAAGCAGCGCCCCCAGAGCGACTATCAGGGGCCATACCATTATTTGTGGTAACTGCAAGCGGGAAAATTCGCTTCGGTTGCGTAAAAGCTCCGGGGGGTGTCCATGCCGCCGACTGTAAAAAAACCGGGCCGCCTCGACACCCACATTATGAATCAGGTAAAAGGTCACAAACAACAGGGTCGGGAAAAAAGACCCGGCCCAGGCGGCAACCGCATCCGCCGCTTGTTTCAAGGTATCCAGCTGTTCCCTGGAAACCCCGATATTTTCATAAAGCGTAACCACCCCGGCAATATTGGCTTTCATAAAATTTTCCGCCAGGGCTACCGGGGTCAGCCCCTGTTCGTAGCTGACCCACAGCATCAACAACATCACTATAAAGGTCGCCAAACCTGCGCTCAGAAACAGGGTTTCGACCCCTGGTCGACGGCGCCGCAACAAATCATCAAGAATCAGACTGGAAAGCCCGAACTCAAAAAAATACACCGCCACCGGAGCAACCGAACGAAAACTAAACAGAAGAATCCCGACTACGGCCACCACCATCACAGTCGGAGGCCAGCGTTGCTCGGTCTGAAAGCGCAGATAAATGCCGGGGGCAATCGCCGCCAAACCGATCAGAGCTCCGATGAGAGGGAAAAAGGCCCCTCCCAGATAGAGAACCACGGTCGTAATCACAGCCAGCGACAAAGCTCGGCCGATGGGAGTCGGCGTCTCTACCACAACGATTCAACCCCGAAATGGAGCGGCTGCCAGTCTTGGTTTAACTCCCATCAATAAGGTTTCGGCGTGCTCACCGAAAACGGCAACAACGCGATATTACGAGCCCGTTTGATCGCCACCATCAATTCCCGCTGATGGGCAGAGCAGGTCCCGGAAATCCGACGCGGCACGATTTTACCCTTCTCACTAATATAATAACGCAGCAAGCGAATGTCCTTATAATCAATTTTCAGGGCACTATCAGCACAAAAACGACAATATTTTCTTCTAGTTACAAAGGAACGACGCCGACTGCCCCCCTTCGCCTCAATTTTTTTCTTTGCAAATGCCATTATTCATCCCCCGGGTTATCATCTTCAGCATCGTCGTTAAGATCTTCATCCAGATCATCGGAGCTCTCCGCCATCTCACCATCGCGAAGCTCCCCCAAACCCTCACCGTCAACCGGGATATTGAGAACTTCCACCTGAATAAAATCATCCGGCAGACGTACGGTAAGAAACTTGATAACGGCTTCGTTAATTTTAAAACGTCTCTCAATTTCCGCCAGGCATTCCGGCAGGCAACTGAAACGCACCAAAATATAACGACCATCGGCATGCTTCTTAACGGGATAGGCCAGGGTTCTGACCCCCCAATCCTCACGGTGCAGCAGCTCACCCGCCATCCGCTCCAGAGTTCCATTAAGGATCTCATCGACCTTCTCTACATCATCGCTCGGCAGATTGCCGGGATGGATGTAAAGCAACTCATACTTTCTTGCGACTTCTCTCATTGTCCTGTGTTCCTCCTTCTGAGTTTAATAGCCCTGACAACCAGGGCAAGGAAGGTTTGCGTCCGGTCATTCGCCGTCCCGGACGTCACCAAATAGAAAAGCTGGCAGCTACACCAACAGCCAGAAAAAAGCAAGCTTTTTCATCCCACGATCACACCTTCTCAAGCTCGTAAGACCGGCTGCCGAGACCGATTTCTTCCGCATAAGCCAGTTGCAAACGCCAATCCACTTCAGGATAAAGCAGACGAAACTTATCAGTGCCCGGAGCGATATCTGCGCCAAGAGCACTGCCCGGCATTCCGGGCGCCGCTGTCACCAGATCCGCACAAGCCTGATCAAGGGCGACCGGATCGGTTGCCGCCAGAATCCCGAGATCCGCCACAATCGGCATATCATTATGACCATAACAATCGCAGGCGGGGCTCACCTGGAGTACGAAATTGATAAAAAAGCAGCGCTCGCGCTTGCCCTGACAGGCCCCGAAAGCGTACTCGATCATTTTTTCCTGAAAAACAGGAATAGTTTCATTCCAGCGGATATTAATAGCGTTCTGTGGACAAATAACGATACACTCACCACAACCGACACAAAGTTCATTGTCGATGAACGCTTTTTGATTCTCCTGATCCAGCGAGATCGCGCCGGCCGGACACCATTTGAGACAAAGACCGCAACCGACACACCGTTTACGGGTCACCTTAGGACTGATATTGGAATGCTGACTCAGTTTGCCCTCACGCCCGGCACATCCCATCCCCAGATTCTTCAGCGCACCGCCGAACCCCGGCAGCTCATGTCCCTTAAAATGGCTGAGCACTACCATGGCATCGGCATTGGCAATCTCCGCGGCAATCTTAACCTCCTGAAAATGACGCAGACCAACAGCAACCGTCCGCGTACTGTTACCTCGCAGGCCATCGGCGATCAGAATTGGAGCATTGAGCACGGGAAAGTTAAAACCGTGTCTGATGGCGGTTTCCAGATGACTGACCGCATCGCTGCGGGTTCCGACATACAACGTATTAGTATCGGTGACAAAAACCTTGCCCCGCAAAGCATGAACCGCATCAACAACCGGACGGACCAGAATGGGCCGAATAAAGGAAGCATTACCTTCTTCACCAAAATGAATTTTAATCGCCGTCAAAGACTTCGGCCTGATCCCTTGAGGCAACCCCACCGCATCAAGCAGGCGACGGATTTTAGTAAATGTATTATCTTTGAAATGGCTGCGTAAATCCGCCATATAAACCTTTGCTGTCATCTCCGTCTCCTCAAAATCACATTCGACTTTCCCGCAACACTGCCGATCAATAAAAAAGGGAACCGCTGCCGGTTCCCTTTATAAGACATCGCCTTGGTAGGCGGTACTGGATTTGAACCAGTGACTTCCACCGTGTGAAGGTGGCACTCTCCCGCTGAGTTAACCGCCCATCAAAAACTATCAATAGTAGCGTTTATATACGAGATCCAAGGAGCTGTCAAGAGGATAAAAACCGGTTGGGTACGGTTGCCCGGCCCAGAAGTAACCCACCGGGGTGCGCCTGCACATCTATCCGGCACTGCCGACCTTATCGCCAACGGGCGGCCTTCTGCAGGGAATCGTCATAGAGCCCTCCCTCCTCCAAGCTAACCGTTATCTCGCAGAGGATATTAATTCTGCCCTGTTCTACCCTGCTTTCTCCCGGGCCCAAATCAGGTTATCTACAGATAGCGGTAATCGGCATAGTCAACTTCATGCTTGCGACAATATACTATCCCCTGATCAAGGACATGAAGCATCCGTTCCTTATCTTCCGGAAGCTTGCCGTCCAAGGGGACAATATTAGATGCATGATCGTTTAAAAAACGTGATCCAACCGTGAGACCAACCAGAATATCACGTTCCTCTTCAATACTGACCAACGGTGAGACCTGAGTGAAGCTGCCTTCATCAATCCACCG
>DSCM01000028.1:0-10000 GCA_011049115.1 Pseudomonadota bacterium | reverse complement strand
CCCGTCGACCAGAGGAGAGCGCCTTATACGCTCACCGGCATTCCTTGTCAAGCTCTTTCTTTTTAGGTTTGAAGCTCAATCGATTCTTTTGTCTGAGAACTTTCCGACACCTTGAAGAGCGATTAAAGCCTCTCATCGGCGAAGGAGGTGCCTTATACCCCTGCCCTTTTTTTTTGTCAAGCGCTTTCTTTAAGATTTCATAAATATCTTACTCAAAATTTGTATCCCTCCACCACATATACTGGTATCAGACCAATACCCTTAACCACCCCTGGGGCCAGGGCTCGGATTTGAATGAAGTCCCGCACCTTTTGATAAACCTTTTCACTGACCATGATTTCACCTCCCCGCGAATACTCCTGCAGTCTGGCCGCAAGATTTACCGTTTCTCCGATCGCGGTAAAATCCATCCGTACCGGCGATCCGATATTTCCGACCACCGCCGCGCCGCAACTGATCCCCACCCCAAGATGAAGATGGGCCTCACCGCTGTGCTGACGACGGCGATTCAACCGGCCGATTTCTTCCTGCATTTCCACTGCGCACTCAACCGCTTTTTCCGCAGCGGCCACCAACGGAGCCGGAGCGCCGAAAAGAGCCATCACGCCGTCCCCGACAAACTTATCAAGCGTACCGGAATACTTCAGGATCACATCCACCATCACACCCAGATAGGAATTGAGAAGTTCGACCACGGATTCAGGCTCCAGTCCCTGAGCCATGGATGAAAAGCCTCTAAGATCGGCAAACAAAACCACAACCTCCATCCGCTGTCCGGTCAGGCACAGCGGCTCGCCACTTTGGGCCAGACCCTCAGCCACAGCCGGACTCAGGTAACAGGACAATGAATGCTGCAGACATTCCTGTTCCGTAATATCATCTACAATTATAATATAGCCTTGCAGACTGCCTTCGCGCTCGCGCCAGGCTTCCACCCGAACATGCCGATAAACCGGGCGGCCGCCTTCTTTTTCTATCCGCAGCTTAACGCCTTCGACCAGCCCCTTTTCTTCCATTTGCCGTTGAAAAAATGAAAAAGGGATTTCAATCCGAGAAGCGAAAACCTGATCAACACGACAACCCAGAACCTCCTCACGCCGCAAATCGCTTAGCCTTTCCATGGATCGATTGAACATTTTAATCATCAGGTCAGTTCCAACGACAATAATCCCGGAAACCAGACTCTCGAGAATCTCGACGAGAAAATCCCGACTCTGCTGCAGCTCAAGGGTCGTGACATTGACCTTACGATCAAGACAAGCAGACAATTCCTCCAGGGGCGCGGTTCTTTTCTTCCTGACAGACATGGGTGACGCATGCGCGCCGTAAACGCATCCTGACAAATGTCAACAAACACCCCAAAGCCTGACTTTCCGCCCGCAGAACCGAGCCAAAAGCCTGCAGCAAATGTTCATGCTCATCCTTAAACTCAGCCTGCAAAACCGGCATAACCACTTCACGAAAGGTCAGAAAAACCGCCTGAATCGCGGAAATACGAACCTGCTCATCACTGCGCCGCCGAGCCATCTCACCGATGTAATCAGTCAGCGAAACAAAGGAACCGGTCTGCAGAAAATCCATATAGGCGTGATAACAGAGTCTGACGCTGGCCTCCAGCTCAGAGGCCGGGCGCTCTTTATACGCCGCAAACCGACTGCGCACGTCGACAACCGTGGCCTCGATCAGGGCTTCCATATTACGCAACCGCAGCCGCGTCAGCCGCTCCCGCAAGACTTTATCCGAATCCTTGCCATCCCTCCCTCCGGCGTCTTCTCAGAAAAGATACTCTTTGCGCGCCGCGAGCGACAGGACCATGATTGACACATCATGCAAAGAACCGGTGGCGTCCATCAGGTAATCATCAAACTCAGCATGCCGGACAAAACCAAGCTTACGAAACGCTTTAATGACCGCCAACTCCTCTGAAACTACTTCCGCCAACAACATATGCAGTCCCATTTCACGACCAATCTCAATCAGTTCTCGAAGCATCTGCATACCCAATCCAACCCCACGAAACTCTCTGGCCAAATAAATCCGCAGTTCGCCGATATGCCTTTCAGCCCCCCGACGCCGATGCAGCGTCGCATCCCCCACCAGCAGTTCTCCGTGCATGGCCAGCAAGGGGACTACGGTTTCATAATCAAGGTTCCTAAACCAATTTGACACGACGGCCGGATCGTGCACATCCTCTTTCAAAAAACGTACATCCTTGGCGGCCTGTCCCGCGAACATATTCTTAACCAGCTCTTCATCGGCGGGCCCCATGGGCCGCAATAAAATCCTGAGCCGGTTACTGGTGTTAACAAATTTACGATAGACACTGACTTTCATAATTTGCTCCTTTCAAAAAGCCCGCGCGCAGGGCAAAGACCAACTTGCCTTACATTATTATATAAGATACAATGAACCCTTAAAAAAATTCAACCGCTCCGGAACCACGATTCAGCGTCGCCAAGCGCCGATCCCGAAAACTCTAAATTGAGACAAGGTGCTCCGATCATGCCGCGCCATCAACTTACCCTGACCCTGATCCAGATGAACGTCACTCTCGGCCAGCCCGAAAAAAACCTGCAACGCCTGCAACGTCTACTGCAGGCAAGCAATGACAAACCGGATATTGTCCTGCTTCCGGAGCTCTGGAGCACCGGCTACGACTATCAACATTTAAACACCCTGGCCGCCTCGACTCCAGCTCTCATCGCAAACTTGGCCCAACTGGCCACCGCGCGCAATTTCTACATCGGGGGCAGCCTGCTCGAAAAGGACGGCGATCGGCTCTACAACACCTTTTATCTGCTCGCCCCCACCGGACACCAGGTCGCGGCCTACCGCAAAATCCATCTTTTTTCCCTGATGGACGAGGATCTCTATATCAATCCTGGCAACCAACCCTGCCTCATTCAGGTCTACGATCATCCCGTGGGCTTGCTGACCTGCTACGATATCCGTTTTCCTGAACTGAGTCGCGCCCTGGCCCTGGCGGGAGCCGAGTTGCTCCTGGTCTGCGCCCAGTGGCCGAAACCACGCACGGCCCACTGGCGCACCCTGCTCCGGGCCCGAGCCCTCGAAAACCAGCTTTTCGTGGCGGGCTGCAATCGCATCGGCCAAGACCGGAAACTGAGTTTCCCCGGAGCTTCAGCGATTTACGATCCCTGGGGAAATTGCGTTCTACGGCCCCCCCGACGCCAAGGCGCCTTTACAACCACCATTAACCTGAACAAAATCACCACTGTCCGTCACAACCTAGACTGCTTTAAAGATCGCCGACCGGAAGCTTACGACCTGAAACCGAGAGTTTCCAGATAATCCGCCAAAGCTTCCCGCCAGGGGCGCACCAGCGCCGGAAATAATTCACGAAAACGCTCCAGGGACAGAATCGCCCGCGCAGGCAGGACCAACCCTCCCGAAGCCATCTCCGCCAGGGGCCCGGCTTGCAGCAAGCCCTGATCGGAGCCGGTCAGGGCGGCTACTTCTCGGGCAAAAGCATGAAGACTCACCCCCTCGCCGGCATCATTCGTATAATGATAAATTCCGGCCGCCCACTCCGAAAGCAAAGCCACCGTGGCCGCGGCCAAATCTCCGATATAGGTCGGGGCCACAAAGAAATCATCCGGAACCTGCAGAACATGTCCACCTTGAAGCGCCTGTATAATCCGCTCAACCCAATCATTCCGCGCGGGACCATAAACCAGATCGCTACGAATAATCAGGTGATTCTTAAGCAGACCGGCCACCATCTCTTCGCCGCCCTGTTTAGAAATACCAAATTGGTTAAGCGGCCACAACTCATCGGCTTCGTCGTAGAGAGCACCTTTGCGTCCATTAAAAACCAGCTTGCTGCTGAAAGAACAAAGATAAGCATGAAAACGCTCCGCTGCCCGCGCCAGATTAAAAAGACCCCGGGTATGGACGGAAAGGGTGCCGACCGGGTCTTTCTCGGCCGCCAGGATATCGCTGAAACCAGCGCAATCAATAATCACCGCCGGCCGCAGCCGCTCAACCGCCGCCATGACCTGTTCGCTTTCAAGGATATCAAGTTCTTTCTGAAGCAGACCAATTACTTCATATTCCGGCCGCATGCCCAAAAGCTGAAGCAAAACCCGCCCCAAACGACCGCCGGCTCCAACCAGTAAAATCCTTCTCGCCATTGTTTCTACCCCATTTTCCGACATTCATTATTCATTTTCCGGCCGGGCCGGAGCCAAGGCGAGCGCCGCTCGATATACTTCGGAATCGCCGGTTAACACAACAAAGTTACAACTTAATCCGACCCACCGCTCAATGATTGCAAAGGAACTCATGCAGCCGCCGAGCCGTCGCCAAAGGCAATCTCGCCCGGCTCACCAGAACTTCGGGAGAAGCCTGCCGCAGCTCTTCAAGACTGCCGAACATCCGCAACAGCGTCAGAGCCCGTTTCCGGCCGATGCCCTCAACCTCCAGCAGGCTTGTATCACGTTCTTTTTTTCGGACCTGGCGATGATAGGTCACGGCAAAACGATGGGCTTCATCCCGCACCTGCTGGAGCAGACGATAAGCGGGTGAAAACACCGATAAGCACCAAGGCTCGCGGTGACCGGAACCAAAAAAATGGTCCGGCTCATGACGATCCCGCACGCCTTTTTCATTCCGGCCCTTAGCGATCGCCAACAGCGGAATTTCAACATTGAGTTCACGCAACACCCGAGCCACAGCTTCCAGCTGAGCCAGACCGCCGTCCAGAACCAATAGATCCGGAAATAAGCGCTCTTTTTCCGCGGCAAAACGCCGACGCACAACCTCCGCCATACGAGCAAAATCGTCCGGGGGCGCCTGGGCCAAGCGATAATGGCGATAGCCCTCTTTAAATGGAACGCCCCCCCGAAAAGTCACCAGCGCGGCCACCACCCCCTGATCCTGAAGATTAGAGATATCAAGTCCCTCGATCATTTCCGGAGGACTTTTAAGTTGGCAAAATTGCGCAATCGCGGCCAGCGCCTGAACCGGAAAATCATTTTCCGACACCTGTCCCCCCAGATGCTCTTGCGCATTCCGACAAGCAAGCTCCAGAAGTTTCAGGCGTCTTCCGCGCTGCGGCGCCACCAGTTTTACCCGCCCGCCCCTGATTTTTTCAAGCCAGGCCTCAAGCCCGGCCGAGAATTCACCGACTGCGGGCAGAACGATAACCGGCGGTGGGCGGTATATTTCTCCCTCGGCGCCATAATAACGCTGAAGAAAAGCACTCGGCAAATCATCCGGAACCCCGCCGTAGGCAGGAAACGAAAATGGTCGTCCGCCGACTACATTGCCCCGCCTGATGGTCAACAGATACAGCGCGCAAGCTCCGGTGACATTAACCGCCATCCCGATCACATCGAGATCCTCATCCCGACCGGCATCAATGGCCTGATTTTCGAGAATCAGACGAAGATCAGCCAAGGCATCACGAAATTCGGCCGCCCGTTCAAAATCGAGTTTTTCCGCCGCCGCCCGCATCCGTCGCTCCAGGCGGAGCAAAACCGAGCGGCCCCGGCCCCCAAGAATCAGGGCAGCGGAGCCGACCCGGCGCCGATATTCCAGCTCACTCACCCGGCCACAGCAGGGCCCGGAACAAAGATTCATCTGAAAATTAAGACAGGGGCGCACCCGGTTGGCGAATCGCTCTCCCCGACAACGCCGCAGCCTAAAATGCCGGTTCAGCACGGCCAGGGTGCCGCGCAGGGCGGCGACCGCCGGAAACGGTCCGAAATAGCGCGCCCCATCCCGACGCCGCCGTCTGACCAGTTCGAAACGAGGGAAAGCCTGGCGACTATCAAGTCTCACATAAGGGTATTGCTTATCATCTTTGAGTTCAACATTAAATGGCGGGCGGTACTGTTTGATAAGATTGTTTTCCAGCAGCAAGGCTTCAACCTCGCTCTTCGTCAGGATCACCTCAATGTCCCTGACCCTGGTCAACAGTAGGGCCGTTTTCGCTCGATCCGGCCGCCCACTGAAATAAGACCGCACCCGCTTGCGCAAGGAAATCGCCTTGCCGACATAAAGAACGCTGCCATCCTCGGCCAGCATCTGATAAATTCCGGGCTGGTCGGGCAGCTGCGCCAATTTTTTTCCCAGGTCACTTTTCACTTCGGTCGACTGCCGTTTCGCCGGTATTCCCTCGCGCCTGCCGGTTTCTCGCCTCCTGACGCTGACGAATCGTCAGCTCATAACCTTGACCGGAAGGACGATAAAAAGGAAGCTGGGTCAAACCTTCGGGCAGGGCCTTGATTAAAAGCTGATTGCCGGGATCCCGGTGAGGATTGACATAGGAGCGCCCGTACCCCAGATCCCGCAACAGCTTGGTCGGCGCATTACGAACCTGCAAAGGCACAGGCAGGCTGCCGCTGGCCCTAATCTCCCGCTCAATCCGTTTCACCGCCTGATAAACCGCGTCGCTTTTCGGCGCGGTCGCGAGATAGACCGCCGCCTGATACAAAGCCAGCTCCCCTTCCGGAGAGCCCAGGGTTTCATAGGCCTGACGAGCGTTGATCGTCAACTGCAAAGCCTGCGGCGCGGCGTTACCGACATCCTCGCTGGCAAAACGGATCATGCGGCGGGCGCAATACAGCGGATCCTCGCCCGCTTTCAGCATGCGCCCCAGCCAGTAAAGGGCCGCATCCGGGTCTCCGGCCCGCATACTTTTGATAAAAGCGGAAATCTGATTAAAGTGCTCCTCTCCGTCGCGATCATAGTCAAGTTTACGATCACCCAGCAGCGGCGCCAGGGCGGCGACGCGCAAAACCCCGTCCGCCGTTTCCGGCAGAAGATTCAGACAGGCGCTGTCAAGCAGGTTGAGCGCCCGACGGGCATCACCTTCGGCATAAGCGGCGATCAGTCCCAGAACCTGGGCCTCGACCTGCAAGTCACGACCCTGGTCACGGTTCAGACAAAGCACGGCGCGTTCGAGAAGAAGCTTGATGTCGTCCACGGTCAGCGCCTTGAGAACGGCGACGCGTGCCCGGGAAAGCAGCGGCGTGATAATCGAAAAAGAGGGGTTTTCCGTGGTCGCTCCGAGCAAGATCAGACTGCCTTCTTCGACCGGAGCCAACAGAAAATCCTGTTGCACCTTGTTGAAACGATGAATTTCGTCAAGGAAAAGAACCGTGCGCCGCCCGGACAACTGATTGGCGCGCCCGATTTCAGCAAGTTTACGCACCTCGGCCACCCCGGCGGTTACTGCGGAAAGCTTGTGAAAATCAGCCTCTACGAAGCCGGCCAACAGGTTTGCCAGGGTGGTTTTGCCGCAACCTGGAGGCCCCCAGAAAATCATGGAATCAAGGCGTTTCATTTGCAGCTGGCGCGCGACAACACCTTCGCCGGCAAGCAGATGGGACTGGCCGACAAACTCCTCGAAGTTTTGCGGACGCAGGCGATGAGCCAGCGGGGAAATAAGCGAAGAATTCAATCTTTTTACTCCTTTATACTCTTTTCTTCTATTTATTGAATAGGCTTATCCGCCAAGAAAGTCAAGTCCGCCGAAAAGCTTGACAGACTTCGCCGCGCTGGTTACAATCAGGTCATGACTGAACTGGGAAAACAGCTCAACCAGCTGCAGCAGACAATTCGGGAACGACGCAGCCTTCGCCGTTTCAGCGCCCGGCCGGTTCCGGATGAAATGCTGGACAGCATTTTGGAAGCCGGCCGCTGGGCTCCTTCCGGCCTGAATAATCAACCTTGGCGTTTCGCTCTGATTCGCGACCCGGAACTCCGCCACCGGATGGCCGCGCTGACCAGATACCGTAAAATCATCGCAGGAGCGTCCGTTCTGATCGCGGTCTTCCTGGACAATGATTCCCTTTACCACCGCGAGAAAGATATTCAGGGCATCGGCGCCTGCCTCCAGAACATGCTGCTGACCGCCCACAGCCTGGACTTGGGAGCGGTATGGCTGGGAGAGATTCTGAAAAACGCTCCTGCGGTCGGCCGGTTGCTGGAACTTCCCCCGCGCTACGAACTGATGGCGGTCGTCGCCGTCGGTTTCCCGCTCGACGACCGCGAGCCTGACCCGGTCGACCGAAAACCCCTGGCTGAGTTAATTATCTGCCGCCGCTGAACCCCACCACAGGTGCGCGCCATGTATGATCCGCCCGATAAAGCCCCACCGCTCTCCGGAGATATTCCCCCAATTCTGGCCACGCAAGCCGTGGCGGCTTTAAGTCTGAGAAAACGCCGCTCGCGCTTGACCCGCACTTACCAAACCGGGGGGACAGGCGCCGGCCCGGAACGCAAGAAAAGCCAAACCGCTTATCGCGAAATCCTGACGATTCTGAAACAAACCTGCAAAAAACTGAAATTGCATGAACACAACCTCCATATATCCCTGCTCGAAGTACCGGACGGTTTCATTCTGAAGGCCTACGACTGCCAGAGTAATCATCAGGTCTGCCGCCAGATCAATGAACGATTTTTCCATTCCCCGGAAAAAATCGAACGTTTGTTCGAAGAAATCATGAGCGGCACCGGCCTGCTTCTCGATCTCAGCGTTTGAGTCTCTCCCGACGCAGATGACCTTTTCGCGTCCCGAGGATCGCCGGCGGCGGCGCATCTGGTCAATCATAAAAACGCTGACCCCGGCAAGACGATTCAGCAACAATTTCTTGACAAGAAACTCGATATGGTTTAGAAGTGCGCCGGTTTCCGTCGACAACATGGCAGGAAACCCTTTTGCCGAAGTGGTGGAACTGGTAGACACGCTATCTTGAGGGGGTAGTGGGTAATACCCGTGCCGGTTCGAGTCCGGCCTTCGGCACCATAAATCGGAAAGAGCCTGTAAATTTAATATTTACAGGCTCTTTTATTTTTCAGTTGTAATATTTATAAATTTATTGCATCGTCCGGAAACTTCAGCGCCGACCACAGCGCACTTATACATCATGCACATTCCGTGCAACCTCTTTCTCCAGACCCTCCGGGGTAGACAAAAGATCATGAGCCGGATTCCGATCACCATCATGCTGCTTGTCTGCAGCAACATTTTCATGACCCTGGCCTGGTACGGCCACCTGTGCAACCTTTCACACAAGCCCTGGCTCATCGCCGCCCTGGCCAGCTGGGGAATCGCCCTGTTTGAGTACCTGCTTCATGTCCCGGCCAACCGTCTCGGACACCAGGTCATGTCGCTGGCGCAATTGAAAATTCTGCAGGAAGTCATCACCTTAACGGTTTTCGTGCCCTTTTCCATCTTTTACATGAAAGAAAAGATCTCCCTCGACTACCTCTGGGCCGGACTCTGCATCATGGGCGCGGTCTTTTTCCTCTTCCGCAGCCGGATATTCAGCTCGTGAGCGCCCGCGCAAAAAGTCACCAAGGCAACCTGGCCCCGAAAGAATGGGGGCGACCGTCCCGTTTCGTTCCCGCATCCTGAAAACAATCCCCAATTCTCTCCATAACCGTCGAGAAGGAGTTTTTCTACTTCCAGGTCTGTCGGTTTCGACATTTCAATGCGGGTCGCAGAGCCGACGGATCAACGGTCGCCACTTTTTTAAGGCATCCAGCCGCTCCCCTGCCCCTTGAACTCGTCTATTTCAGCAATCAGCCCAAGCACGAAAATCCGTAAATCAGCGCAAATCAGGGACAGACCACGTTTTATTTTGACCATGATTTATTCCTTATTCCTTTCTTGGCCGGCTGGCTTTGCCGGGGGTGACACGACGGCCGAGAGTTTCGCTTATTTCCTTGGCAAATTTCTCTGAACCCAAGGCAAAGTTCCCGTTTGTTGCTTTACGAATTCTATCAAAAGGTGTTGCAAAGATTGGATAAAATATCAATAATAACATTTATTTAATGCAGGAAAACCTCTATAATGGGCATCAATGATCACCACAAAACATCAGCCCAAAATAGAGGTTTTCCATGTTCCGTAAAGATAGCAAAAACGAAGTGAGAGCACAACTCAAAAAAGAGTACCCCAACTGGAAACGTATTCCGAAGAAAATGAAGAAAAAAATCGCCAATGAGGTTTTGTTGGAAGTTGTCAGTG
>DSCM01000027.1 GCA_011049115.1 Pseudomonadota bacterium | reverse complement strand
CCAGACTGAAAACCACCCCGCCGCCGATATCTGTTTTCTTCGCGCCCGAACTGTGCTAAAAAGCAGGCGGTTTTTTCGCACAGCCCCAGGTTTTTTGCCAAGGGAAACAACCCCGGAAAAAGATTGACGCCGTTTGCCGGCGTCACCCTCTTGCAACCCTGATTTTCGATCGTTTAAACCATGCCCAAGCTACAAGCCAATCGCATTCTGCTGGTCCACCCCCTGGGTTACGAGGCCGCAGCCGCCGACACCGACATCGCCCGCAAGGCCAATCTGATGCCGCCCCTGGGACTGGCTGGTATTGCCTCCTTTCTTGAGGCGCGGGGCAAAAAAGCCGACCTTCTCGATGCTTTCGCCTTCCCCTGCAGCGCCGACAGACGTTTAACCACCTATCTGCGCCTGTTCAGGCCGGGCTGGATCGGCTTCAGTTGCACCACCTCGAGTTTTCTCGACGCCGTCCGTCTGGCGACCCGGGCCCGAGAGATCCTGCCCGGCATTCGCACCCTTTGCGGCGGCCCGCATGTCTCGGCGCTACGCGAAAAGCTGCTGGCCGCCTATCCGGTGTTTGATTATCTGGTGGTCGGCGAAGGCGAGGAAACCCTGAACCAGCTGCTGAATGAACCCGCCGACGCGGCCCGCATTCCCGGCCTGGTGTTCTGGGACGCGGCCGGCGTCGCCCGCTTTTCCGGTTTTCGGGAGATTACCCTGGAACTCGACAGTCTGCCTTTTCCGGCCTACGAAAAGCTGCCCGGCTTTCCGCACCGCTACCGGCTGCCGATCTTCAACTACCCCAGGACCCCCAACAGCAGCTGTATTTCCAGCCGGGGCTGTCCCTATGCCTGCAGCTACTGCGACCGCTCGGTTTTTCGTCGCAGTTTCCGCTACAACTCGGCCGCCTACCTCTATCGCCACCTTGAATATCTGAAAAATCGTTTTGCCCTGCGTCACGTCAATTTCTATGACGACCAGTTCACCTTCAACCGCGAACGGGTTGATGAATTATGTCGAGCGCTTAGGGCCCGCCCCCTGAACCTGACCTTCAACTGCGCCGCCCGGGCCGAACATCTCGATTACAAGCTGCTTCAGAACCTGAAACAAGCGGGTTGCTGGATGATCAGCCTCGGCATTGAAAGCGGCGACGAACAACTCTTAAGCCGCCACCGCCAGAAGGTCGATCTCGACTTTCTGGCCGAGCAGGTCCGGCTGATCAAAAAAAGCGGCATTCGTGTCAAGGGGCTCTTCATGGTCGGCCTGCCCGGCGAAAGCGAAGCCTCGATCCGGCGTTCCATCAGCTATCTGCGCGGCCTGCCGATCGATGAACTCAACGTCGCCAAGTTCACCCCTTTTCCGGGCTCGCCGCTCTACGAAAACATTCACCGGTACGGTGACTTCGATGAGGACTGGACCAAAATGGACTGCATGAGTTTCCAGTTTATTCCGGACGGCATGCACCGGGCTCAGCTTGAAAAACTTTTTCTCGAGTTTTACCAGGCCCATTTCAAAAGACCGCAAACTCTATTCAACTACCTGGCCCTGCTCAAGGATTCACCGGACAGTTGGCGGCGCTTTCTCGGCGGCCTGCCGGCGTTTTTGCGCTTTGCCCGGCACAGCGACAGTCGCATGGTAAAATAAAAAAGGTTCACACATTGCCTCATGACCCCGCCCCGGCCCTGAAAGCCGTCGGAATCGCCGCGCTGATTCCCCTTTACAATCATGCCGCCACCCTGGAACAGGTTGTCGCCGGGGTGCGCCGCCGGCTGGATCCGGTAATCGTCGTCGACGACGGCAGCACCGATGCGGCCGCGGCGGCGTTGGCGCGGCCGCGGCCGGGAATTCACATCATTCGCCATGCCCGCAATCTGGGCAAGGGTGCGGCGATTCTCAGCGGGGCCGCCCGGGCCGACGAACTCGGCTGCCGGCATGTCATCACCATCGATGCCGACGGCCAGCATTTCGCCGAGGATATCGAGGCTTTCCTGAGCGCCATCGCCGCCGACCCCGAAGCCGTCGTCGTCGGCCGCCGCGATTTCTCCGCGACCACGGTCCCGCGCTCGTCGCGTTTCGGCCGAGACTTTTCCAACTTCTGGTTTCGGGTTCAGACCGGGAGGAAAATCGGCGACAGCCAGAGCGGTTTTCGCGCCTATCCCCTCAAGGTTTTACTGGCCTTTAAATGGCGGGAAAAGCGCTACGCCTTTGAAAACGAGGTCCTGGTCCGGGCCGCCTGGGCCGGAATCCGCATTCGGGAAATCCCGGTCAACGTTCATTATCCGGCCCGACATGAGCACATTTCACATTTTCACCGCCTCTGGGACAACCTCCGCTTGAGCTTTCTCAATACCCGGCTGACCATGCGCTCGATGCTGCCCTGGCCTCATGACCAGGTCGACGGCCGGGGCCGGCCGACGGCGGAACCGGTTTCCCTGCTGCATCCCGTGCGCAGCCTGCGCCGGCTGTTGCATGAAAATGCGACTCCGCCGCAACTGGCTTTGGCCGTCGCCCTCGGAGTTCTGGTCGGCGCCCTGCCGCTGCTCGGTCTGCGCGGTCTGTTGATTTTGATGGTGACCGGCTATTTTCGTCTCAACAAGGTCGTCGCCCTGAGCGCCGGCAACCTCTGCATACCGCCTTTCGTCCCGGCCCTCTGCATCGAGCTCGGTTACTTTCTGCGCCACGGTCGGTTCCTCACCGAAATTTCCCTGCGCACCCTGGGCTATCAGGCCCCGGCCCGGCTCTGGGAGTGGGGACTGGGCGCGCTTCTGGTCGGCCCCGGTCTGGCGTTGTCGTTCGGCCTGGCGACCTGGCTGCTGGCCGAGACCCTTTCCACCCGTAGGCGAAAAACGCGCCGCGAAAACTAAACCGGGCGGATATTTTTATCGAACATGGATTTTGCCGCATGAACCTTCAAACCGACAAACCCTGGAGCAGCCGCAGCGTCGGCGCTCCCTGGCAGCATCGTTTTTTTTACCATCTGATCCGCCGGGGCGGCCGCCGCCCGGCCTACCTTTTTCTGTATCCGGTGGTGCTCTACTACCTTTGCTGTCGGCCTGAACTCAGACGCAGAACCGGCCCCTACCTGAAGCGGCGTTTCCCCGCCCACGGCCGCCTCGCCGGCTGCCGCGACGCTTTTCGGCTGCTGTTGAGTTTCAGCCGCAGCCTGGTCGACCGCGCCCTGGTCGGCCTGCTCGGACCGCAAAGCCTGAACACCGAATTTCCACGCCATGACGAGCTGAAAACCGCGGCCGCCGCCGGCCGGGGACTCATCATTCTCACCAGTCATGTCGGCTGTTGGCAGGCGGCCATGGTTTATTTAAGCCTTCTGCGCCGCCCCGTGCATCTGCTTGTCGAACAGGAAGCCGGCAATATCGATCGCCATTATTTTGAGCTGACCGGCCGGGAAAACCCCTTTCGGTTCATCAACCCGGCCGGTTTTCTCGGGGGCGCCCTGGAGATGACCTGCGCCCTGAAAAACGGCGAAATCGTCTGCGTCATGGGAGATCGCCGACAGGGAAACCGGGAAAAACACCTGACCCTTGACTTTCTCAGCGCTCCGGTTAAATTCCCGGCGGCGGCCTGGAAACTGGCGGCGGTGACCGGGGCGCCGGTCGCCATCCTCTTTCCCTTGAAAAACGGCCCCGACCGCTACCGCATCGAGCTGGCCGACATCATGCAGCTGAACCCCGACCAGGCCCGGCCCCTGAACCGGCTGCGGCCGGCCATGGCCGGCTACGTCAAGGCCCTGGAGAATATTTCACAAAAAGAACCGTACCAGTTTTTTAATTTCTATGATATGTGGGAGACAGACGCTTAAGAATCGGAGGAAGTTCAAACCATGCCGGACCGCAATCTGCACCGCCAACTGAAAGAAATCATTATTGCCGAACTCAATCTCGAGGATATTAAACCCGAGACGCTTGCCGATGACGACCCGCTCTTCGGAGATGAGGGCCTGGGCCTGGATTCTCTGGACGCGGTCGAGCTGGTGGTCCTGATCCAGAAACATTTCGGGGTTGAAATCAAGGACATGGAAGAGGGCCGCGAGGCCCTGACCTCGATCAACGCCCTGGCCGAGTTCATCACGGCCCGCAAATCCGAGTCAGAGGGATCATGATGCAAGTTGCACGAAAATCCACCCGGCCATTTCCCGACCAACGCCCCGGCACCTCGGGCCTGCGCAAGAAAGTCAAGGTTTTTCAGCAACCCGACTACCTCGAAAACTTCGTGCAGGCCGCCTTCAACGCCCTCGGCGGCGTTGAAGGCAAGCAACTGCTGGTCGGCGGCGACGGACGCTACCATAACCGCGAAGCCCTGCAAGTCATCCTGCGTCTGGCGGGCGCCAACGGCCTGAAAAGAATACTGGTCGGCCGAGGAGGAATCATTTCCACCCCGGCGGCCTCCTGCGTGATTCGCAAATACGGTCTCGACGGCGGTTTCATTCTTTCGGCCAGCCATAATCCGGCCGGTCCCGACGGTGATTTCGGCATCAAGTTCAACACCGCCAACGGCGGTCCGGCCCCGGAAAAACTGACCGAAGCCATTTACGCGAAAAGCCTGCAGCTGGATCACTACCTGACCCTGGATCTGCCGGAGGTCGAGATCGACCGCAGCGGGCGACAACAAATCGGGGCCATGGAAGTGGAAATCATCGATCCGGTCGCCGATTACGCCGACCTGATGACGGAGCTTTTCGATTTTCCGGCGATAGCCGCCATGCTGGCCCAACCCGATTTTGACTTTCGCTTTGACGCCATGCACGCGGTCACCGGACCCTACGCGAACGAAATTTTCTTGCGGCGTCTGGGAGCGAACGCGACCAGCCTTCTGCGCTGCGAGGTCAAAGCCGATTTCGGCGGCGGCCACCCGGACCCCAATCTCAAGTACGCCGACGCCCTGGTCCGCATCATGTTCGCTCCGCAGGCACCCGCTTTCGGCGCCGCCTCCGACGGCGACGGCGATCGCAACATGATTCTCGGCCCCAATTTCTTTGTCACGCCGAGCGACAGCGTCGCGATTCTCGCGGCCAACGCCCATCTGATCAAAGGCTATCAGAAGGGCCTCAAGGGAGTGGCCCGCTCGATGCCGACCAGCACCGCGCTGGACGCGGTCGCTGCCAGGCTGGGCCTGGAATGTTTTGAAACCCCGACCGGCTGGAAATTTTTCGGCAATCTGCTCGACGCCGGCCGCCTGACCATCTGCGGCGAGGAAAGTTTCGGCACCGGCTCCGACCATGTCCGGGAAAAGGACGGGCTCTGGGCGGTGCTCTTCTGGCTCAACCTGCTCGCGGTACGCCGGCAGAGCCTGCCCGAAATCGTCGGCGAACACTGGCAGAGATTCGGCCGCAATTATTACAGCCGGCATGACTATGAAGAGGTCGACGGCGTTATTGCCGCCGACCTGATGGCGGATCTGCGCCGGCGCCTGCCACAACTTACGGGCCGCGCTTACGGCGCCTTACGCATTCTGCGGGCCGATGATTTTTCCTACCTTGACCCGATAGACGGTTCCCTGACCGAGAATCAGGGCTTGCGCCTGCTGTTTCACGACGGCTCCCGCATCATCGTGCGGCTTTCGGGCACCGGCACCAGCGGCGCCACCCTGCGTCTCTACCTGGAAAAGGTGGAAACCAACCGCGACCGCCTGCACCTTGAAACCCAGACGGCGCTGGCCGAGCTCATCGCTCTGGCCGAGCACCTGAGCGGCATTCGCCGGTTGACCGGCCGACGCCAACCGACGGTAACCACGTAACCGACCAATCACTTATTTTCAACCCCGGCCTTCCTCTTCCGGAGAAGCAATCATGACCAGCCCCGCTCCCGTGTTTCAAAGTTTAGGCCGCAGCCGCGGCGCCGGCATCCTGCTGCATCTGACCTCCCTGCCCAGCCCCTGGGGCAGTGGCGATCTCGGCCCGCAGGCCGAGTCCTTCCTCGACTTTCTGCAGAAAGCGGGGCAGCGCTACTGGCAGTTCCTGCCCTTAGGACCCACCCTGCCGGTCCACGGCCACTCCCCTTATATGAGTCCCTCGGCCTTTGCCGGCAACCCGCTGTTGATCAGTCCGGAGAAACTGTACGAGGACGGCTGGTTGCAAGCCGCGGACCTGGCCGGACATCCTGATTTTTATCAATACCTGGTAAACTTCGACGAGGTCGTCGCCGCCCGGGAAAAGCTGCTGCGCCAGGCCTTTGCTGAATTCTGCCGCGGCGCTCGCCTGAAAAACGACTTTCAGGCTTTTCAGGAACGAAGCTTCTGGCTGGAGGACTACACCCTGTTTGCCGCCCTCAGCCGGGAGTTCGCCGGACGGAGCTGGCAGCAGTGGCCGGCCGACCTGGCCCGGCGCGAACCGGCGGCTCTGGCCCGGGCCCGGGCCGGCCTTCAGGCCGAAATTGAATTCCAGGCTTTCACCCAGTTTCTCTTCGACCGGCAGTGGCGCGCCTTTAAAAACCGGGCCGCGGCCGCCGGTATTCAACTGATCGGCGACCTGCCGATCTATGTGGCCTTAAACAGCGCCGATGTCTGGGCCCGGCAGGAATGCTTCCAGCTCGATCCGGCCACCCTGCAGCCGGAATTCGTCGCCGGGGTGCCGCCCGATTACTTCAGCGCCGACGGGCAGAACTGGGGCAATCCTCTCTACCGCTGGCCGGACCGGAATGCGGCCGCAAGCCCGGTCATCACTTGGTGGCGACAGCGTTTCCGCCGCCAGGCCGAACTGGTCGAGATTGTCCGCATCGATCATTTCCGCGCTTTTGAGGCCTACTGGCGCATTCCCGCCGCCGCGACCGCGACCGCCGGGGAATGGGTCAAAGGTCCGGGCGCGGATTTCTTTCACTGGGTGGCCGACGCCGTCGGCGCTCTGAAAATCATCGCCGAGGACCTGGGCATCATCACGCCGGAAGTAGAAACCTTACGGGATGATTTCGGTTTCGCCGGCATGAAGGTTCTGCAGTTCGCCTTTGACGGCAAACCCGAGAACCCTTATCTGCCCTGGAATTTCACTTCGCCCAACTGCGTCGTTTACAGCGGCACCCATGACAATGACACCACCCTCGGCTGGTACCTCGACCCCGAGGTCGCGGCCGCCGCCAAGGAGCAGGCCCGCAGAACCATCGGCGGCGACGCCCACGCCATTCATCAGGATTTCATTCGCCTGGCCTACGCCTCGACCGCGGTCCTGGCCGTGATTCCGCTGCAGGACATTCTCGGCTTCGGCAGCGACTGCCGCATGAACTGCCCGGGCTCAACCACAAGAAACTGGGCCTGGCGCTGCGCACCGCGTTTTCTGACCGAGGACATCGCCGCCTGGCTACTGCGGGAAACCACCTTCTACAACCGCCGCCCGCCGGTCGCGGCTGACGCCCCGACGCGATGAACGGACAAGTGGGTTTCATCTCGGTAAACGCCGGGGATACGATCGAAGATTTCCTGCAGAAATCAGGTCATATCCCCGATTTTCCTGATTTTTTGTCTCAAGACAAGCTGAACTCAACTATGCTGAATAGTTCCTTGTGACCATCATAACCAACCGCTCCAAGGAGAAAAAACGTGTCCAAACGACAAGCCGCGCTTGACTACCACCGTCAGGGACGCAAAGGAAAAATCGAAGTCGTCACCACCAAACCCTGCGCCACCAGCCGGGATCTCGCCCTGGCCTACAGCCCCGGGGTCGCCGAACCCTGTCTCGAAATCGAAAAGCATCCCGACCTGGCCTACGAATATACCGCCAAGGGCAATCTCGTCGCGGTGGTTTCCAACGGCACCGCGGTGCTCGGCCTGGGCGACATCGGCGCCCAGGCGGGCAAGCCGGTGATGGAGGGCAAGGGGGTTTTGTTTAAACGCTTCGCCGACGTCGATGTTTTCGATATCGAGCTCGCCACTCGGGATTCCGATGAAATCATTCGCACCGTCAAGCTTCTGGAACCGACCTTCGGCGGCATCAACCTGGAAGACATCAAAGGTCCGGAATGTTTCTATATCGAAGAGCAGCTCAAAAAGATCATGAACATTCCGGTTTTCCACGACGACCAGCACGGCACCGCGATCATTGCCATGGCCGGCATGCGCAACGCCCTTGAACTGGTCGGCAAGACCATGGCCGAGGCGAAAATGGTAGTCAACGGCGCCGGGGCCGCCGGCATCGCCTGCGCCAATCTCGCGCTCAGTTTAGGCGTCAGCCGGGAAAACCTGATCCTCTGCGATTCCAAGGGGGTCATCTACCAGGGCCGCCGCGAAGGCATGAACGAGTACAAGGAACGACTCGCAGCCGCAACCAACGCCCGCAACCTGGCCGAGGCGATGGTCGGGGCCGATATCTTCTTCGGGGTTTCGGCCAAGGGCGCGCTGACGGCCGAGATGGTCCAGGGCATGGCGCCCGACCCGATTATCTTCGCCATGGCCAATCCTGATCCGGAAATCACCCCGCCGGAGGTGCTGGCGGTCCGGCCCGACGCCATTGTCGGTACCGGGCGCAGCGATTATCCGAACCAGGTCAACAATGTCCTGTGCTTTCCCTTTCTCTTTCGCGGCGCTCTGGATGTCCATGCCAGCGCCATCAACGAAGCCATGAAGGTGGCCGCGGTCAAGGCCCTGGCCGACCTGGCCAAGCAGGATGTGCCCGATTCGGTCCGGCGGGCCTACGGCAACGAGGAACTCAGTTTCGGCCGCAACTATATCATTCCCAAACCCTTCGACCCCAGAGTCCTGCTCCATGTCGCACCGGCGGTGGCCCAGGCGGCCATGGATTCCGGCGTGGCGCGCAAACCGATCACCGACATGAGCAAATATCTGGAACAGCTGGAAGCCCTCCAGGGCCGTTCCAAGGAGGTCATGCGCACCCTCATCAACAAGGCCCGGAACCACCCGAAACGGGTGGTTTTTCCCGAAGGCGACGACGAAAAGATTCTGCGGGCGGCGCAGATTTTGATCGACGAGAACATCGCCATCCCCGTGCTGCTGGGCAACGAAGCCACGATTCGCGCCAAGATCAACGATCTGCACCTCGACCTCGGCCCGATCGAAATTATCGACCCCCAGACCAGCGACAAACTGACGCGCTACGTCGAGGAGCTGTTTCACCTGCGCCAGCGCAAAGGCATCACTCTGGCCAAGGCCAAACGACTGATGCGCCGCAACCGCAACTATTTCGGGGCGATGATGGTGCATCTCGGGGATGCCGACACCCTGCTTTCCGGCATCGACCACCCCTACCCCGACACGATTCGGCCGGCCCTGGAAATCATCGGCAAGCGGGAAGATCTTTCCAAGGTCCACGGCACCTATCTGATGATAACTAAAAAAGAAGTGGTTTTTTTCGCCGACACCACCGTCAATATCGAGCCGACCGCCGCGGAACTGGCCGAAATCGCGATTCTGACGGCGCAGAAAGCCCGGCAGCTCGACATTGAACCGCGCATCGCGATGCTCTCTTTTTCCAATTTCGGCAGCACCAAACATCCTCTCAGCGACAAGGTCAAGGAAGCGACCCGCCTGGTCAAAAGCCGGGCTCCGCAATTGCTTGTCGATGGCGAAATGCAGGCCAACACCGCCCTCGACCCGGAACTGGCCGCCCGGCAGTTTCCCTTTTCCGCGGTGCAGGGCAATGCCAATGTCTTTATTTTTCCAGATCTACAATCCGGTAATATCTGCTATAAACTACTCAACAAGCTGGGCGGCGCCGAAGCCATCGGCCCGATTCTGATGGGCCTGAAAAAGCCCATTCATGTTTTACAGGGCGGCGACGACGTGAACGATATCGTCAACATGGCGGCGGTGGCGGTGGTTGACGCCCAGGAACAATAGCCGGGCCGGAACGGGTTTCCGGCCGCCAAAGAGGTGTCTTTGTGAGTTTGCAGAAAACTTCCGCCGCGTTACGAAAAAGCGCCGCTCCGCTGCTGCTGCTGGCGGGACTGCTCTTTTTGCCGGGAAGCGCCGGGGCCGGCTTCTGAAGCCGGGACGCCACCGAAATCACCCTGGATGAAGCCGTCGCCGAGCTCTGCGGGACCCTGGCCGACCAGGTCAACCTGAGGCTGCAGCCGGTGCTGATCAGCAGCCAGGATTTTTTTGACGCCCACAGCGGTCTCAGCCTGCCCTTGGCGGTGCAGCTGCGGGGCAAATTCATCAGCGAGATGAAACGCCGGGGAGCCCGCGTGCTGCTGCCCGGCAGCAACGAGGACCAATACCTGATTCTGCAAGGCAGCTGGCAGGGCGAAGGCGAGTTTCTGGCGCTGGATTTAAAAATCATCGCCCTCGGTCAGGACGGCCCGGAAGCCGTGGCCGCGGCCAGCGCCAAGCTGCTGAAAAAACGCCTCGACGAAAACGCCCTGATCGCCGATCTCGACTCCTGGGGTCGCTACCTGCTGCGCAAGCTGGAACTGCAGGTCAGAAACCGACAACGCCGCAGCGTCTATTTACGCGCCTTTCAGATAAAGGGGAATTTGCGGGAAAAAGGTGACCTGGGAATTTATCTCAACGACTGGCTGCGCCCGGCCCTGGCCGAAAACAACCTCTTTCGTGTGCTCGACCCCCAGCACGAGCTCTGTCGGCTTGATGTCGAACAGTTGCGGACCCGGGGCGGCCTGCCGCAAAACCGCCGGGCCGGGCCGGAAACCGACTCCGACCTGACCGCCGATCTGATTCGGGCCGACACCGAGCTCTGGGGCAGCGCCTGGAGTAATCGCCGCCAGCTGGAGATTCGGATTTCCATTCTCGATCCCGGCGGCATCCAGATCAGCGCCGCCTCGGCCACGGTGCCGGAGAACCTGTTTCCCGACTATCTGGTCGACCGCGAAGGTCAGGCCAAAGGCCTGGTTGCCGCCGGAGAGCTAGACTCCGAACAGGTCAGCCTTGGCGGTCTGCGGGTGGAGCTCAGCAGTAACCGCGGCGACCACCGGCCCCGTTATTATCAGGGCGAGCAGATTCGTTTTCTGGTCCGCCTCAATCGCCCCGCCTGGGTTTATCTGTTCTATCTCAACCCGGACGGTTCGGCCGTCCTGCTCTATCCGCTTGACCGGCGGCAGCGTTTCGATTCCCAGGCGCCCCCTCTGAAGGCCAATCATCTTCTGGTCCTGCCCGACGACGGCTGTCCCTATGACCTTAAAGTCAGCCCGCCTTTCGGCGTTGACCGGGTTCTGGCCATCGCCGGCGAAAACCGGCTGACCCCACCACCCGGCGAACTGCTCGACCAAGAGAGCGCCGCTCAGTTCTTCGCCGATCTCCGCCGCGCCGCGACCGACGCGCACACCGGCCATGCCGAAGCCCGTCTGGAACTGATCACCCTGGCCAAACCCGTCAGCGTTCGTTGAGCAGCGGCCGCCAGCCGCCGGCGTCCGGCTTGAAAGCCGCCGGCGGCGAAGGCACCAACCCATCTTTAACCCGGCCGAAACGGACCGTATCTTCCTTGGCCCGAGGCCAGTTATAGCTGAATTTTTCCGAGGGATGCTGGGCCCGGTCGGTGGCCCGAGGCACCGCCAGCAGCCAGCGCCGACCCTCACTCTCTCCGTCCGCCCGCTCCGGGGCCGCGGGAGCGGCGCGGTCTAGGACCCGGCCGCCGGGCGCGGCTGGGCGCACGACAAAACCATCCGCCCGGCAAACGCCAGCCAAACTCACCAGCATAAGCCCGACCAGCCAACCCCGAAGCCAACGCGACAACGAAAACATGTTCCCCTCCCGCTTCTTGAGAACGGAATAAAGGCCACCCTTCTGACGACGCCCAGACTTCAGGGCAGCAGGCGCAGATTCTTGGCGGCGTATTTCTTCAACTTGCGATCCGGAGCGGTCTCGGCGACGCGACGCAGGGTCGCGGCGTAACGACTTTCGCCGGAGGCGGGCGCCCAGCACGTTGCAGAACCAGGCCATCGCGTCCGCATGATATTTATCCCGGCTTTTCAGCTGATAACCCTTGAGCAACTCCCGATCGACCGCGTCCAGCAGAATCCTTTCCGTGGGATAGGCGCGGATGATTTTCTTGGCGGCGTAACGCTGATCCTGCGCTTTTCCGGACTGCAGCAGATGCAGGCATTTTCTGATCTCCGTATCCAGCGCCGGGGTTTTGCCGGCGCTCTTTGCCGGCGGCGGCAAGGCGGCCGTTGACACCGGCGGATCCGGGGTTGCTGGTGGGGCGAGCGGGGCCGGCGGCGCCACCGGAGTTGCGGCGGAGCTCGCGGACGGCGAACTGGAGGGCCTTGCCGGCAACGCCGCACTGCCGTTTTCCGGCTGAAAATAAAAGCTACCCATCAGGGAAGAGGTTTCCCAGGGCGTCTGCCGACCCGAGGTTTCCCCGACCACGCCGATCCGCACCTGTTTAAAAACCTCCTCGATGCTCAGATCGGGCCGCTCCATGTTGGCGAGCAGATGCTTGGTGTAAAGCCCGTTGCCGTCCGTCCCGTCCGCGGCCACCGCTCCGGGCGAGGTGGCAAAGGCCAACAGGGTGCCGCGCGGCGCGTCCACCAGCGCCAGTCCCTGGGTCGCGCTGCGAAAGCTACGGGCAAAGGGATTATCCCGACAGGCATCGAGCACCACGATATTGAGCTGGCAGCGAGCATCCTCCATCTTGCCCAGAACCCGCCCCAGATCCAGGGCTTCGAATTCGACATCGGCTTCGGTCTGCAACTGCGCGTCGGCCGGAATCAGGTAATTGCGCCCTTTGGCCTGAATCCCGTGCCCGCGCCGGCCGCACTCAGGCCAGCAGAGCGGCGGCATTGCGGGTGAAGATATGTTCAAGCATCTTTTCCGTCAGTCCCAGGGCCGCGATCGCCTCGGCATTGGCGCGCACCCCCGGCACCCCCGGAAAATCCGTGCCGAAAACGAACTTGGGATAAAACCTGGCCAGTTTGGGATAGTAGCGCAGCAGATTACGCGGCGGCAGACCGGACAGATCAATATAGACCCGCTCGTGGCGCATGATCATGAACTCGGCGAGCTGATACCAGAAGCCGCGGCCGCCGTGACAGAGAACCAGCTTCAGCGTGGGAAAATCAACCGCGAGATCATCAAAATCATAGGGGTCGGCATGACGCAGGCGAACGCCGGGAAAAACCGAGGTGCCGGCGTGCAGCATCAGCGGCAGCTCCCGGTCCCGGCAGATTTCGTACACCGGATACAGGCGCGGGTCGTTGACCCGATGCCGGCAATGGACGCCGTGAATCTTCAGCCCCCTGACCCCGAGCCCGAGCTGACGCTCGAATTCGGCGACCGGATCGGAGTGCAGCTCCGGATTCAGCGCCCCGAAAGGAATAAACTGCGGATATCGGCCGGCGATCGCCAGGGCCCGCTCGACCGGCATGACTCCGGCCGTATGCGGAGCGTATTCCGGCAGCAGCACCCCGCCGACCACCCCCTCGTCGGCCAGCACCCGGGCAAAGGCGTCGACGTCCTGCTCGCCCCGCGCAGTATAAATTTCCCGCCAGTAGGGCCCGGTCTCCATCCAGAGTTGCCGGGCCTTTGCCGACCACTCATAATAATGACCGGTGTGAAGATGAAAATCGAAGAGGTTACGCATCGCTCGCTCTACCTGTATGCTCCGGTCGCCGAAAAGGTTTTGCCGGGCGACCGCCAATAAGCACCCACCTCGGTACAGGGGCTGGTTTTTTGCAAACCAAAAATAAATGTTTCCGAACCTAAACGGTGAGCTCCTAATGCGGGAGCGAGCCCCGCAACCCAAAGGACCCTTACGGCCCGCAAATAAGTGCTCTTATCAGAACATTTTCTTGTTTTTGTGGTTGAAAAAACTGTTGAAAAAAAACAAGAAAATAACCTGTAAGACACTAATAAGCCGGAGGCTGCTTTTTTGTCAAGTGGGCCGGCTTAAAAAAATCGGGGTCGGGGCGGGCGCGGCCATTTTTTTAAGCCGCCAAGCGCTGTTTTAATGTAAAAGCTGTATTTTTTGAGGAAAAACCAGCGCCGCCGGGCGGCCCTCATAGCGATTTTTCACCGCGCGGCAACATTTACATTGCAATCCTGTGGGGATTTTGCCATGTATTGCGACCATAGGCAGCCCCCCCTTTTGAACGCGGCCGCCCCCGCCCCTGGAGCGGACCGCCGGTCAGCAAACCATGATCAGACTGATTATCAACGCCGACGATCTCGGCAGCGGCCCCCAACGCGATCGCGGCATTCTTCACGCCTTTGAGCGGGGACTGGTGACCAGCGCCTCGCTGCTGGCCAACGGTTCCAGTTTCACCGAGGCGGCCCGGCTGGCGCAGGCTGCAACTGCCGCTGGGAGTTCATCTCAATCTTTCGGAGGGCCGCGCCCTGACCGGCTTAATTCCCGGCCTGACCAACCACAACGGCCATTTCCCCGGCAAGGCGGGATTACGGGCCCGACTGATGCGCCCCGCCCTGCCCCGCCATGAAATCCGCCGCGAACTTACAGCCTAGGTTGATCGCGTTTGCCAATCCGGACTGGAGCCCGACCATCTCGACAGTCATCAGCATTTCGTGCTCTTTCCCGCGCTCAGCGACCTGGTTCTGGACCTGCATCGCGAGCTGAATATTTTGGCCCTGCGCCGACCGCTGCCGGCCGAGAGCCCGCCCATTGCAAAAGGAAGGGAAAAGACGACAAGAAAAGCGCTTACAGGAGATGGACCGCGGTGGCCTTAAAGGAGACGACCAGCTGGTCGCCGATTTGAGGATTGAGCTCGACCAGGGCCTGGCTCGTGATCAGGGCGGTAAAGACCAGGGCGCCGACGGCCAGATCGAGCTCAAAGAAAAACCCGCAGCCGCGTCGGGCCGTGACCCGGCCGACAAAGGCGTTGCGAAGGCTGGCGGCAAGCGGCCGGCGGCTGAGGATCAGATCTTCCGGGCGAATCGCGAGATAGCGCTTGAGCGGTTCGGCCCGGCGGCCCAATTCGATAGTCAGGTCCGCGACCCGGGCCGCGGCGTCGTGAAACTCGGCGGGAAAGAGGTTTTTCATGCCGACGAACTCGGCCACCATCGCGGTCGCGGGACGACGAAAGATATCCTCGATCGCCCCGCTCTGCACCAGCCGTCCCCGATCCATGACCGCCGCCGCCCGGGCCAGGACCAGGGCCTCGGTAAAATCGTGGGTGACCAGAAGAAAGGTAGCCGACCCGGCTGCGTGCAGTTCGCGCAGATGCAGCTGAATTTCCTGACGGAAGGCGGGATCGAGCGCGGACAGGGGCTCGTCGAGGAGCAGAATTTCGGGTTCCACCACCAGGGCCCGGGCCAGGGCCGTGCGCTGCCGTTCGCCGCCGCTCAAGGTTTCCGGGCGCCTCGACAGCAGGGAAGAAAGATTGAGACGGTCGACAAGCTCGTCCAGCCGGGCCCGGTTTTTCTTTTCCGGGTGAAAACGCAGCCCGTAACGAATGTTTTCCAGCACCGACAAGTGGGGAAAAAGCGCGTAATCCTGATAAACGAGGCTGATGCCCCGCCGTTCCGGAGGCAGATGGGTCAGACGCCTGCCGCCGGCGTAAATCTCGCCCCGGCGCAGGGGCACGAGCCCGGCCAGGGCTTCGAGCAACACGCTTTTCCCGGCACCGGTCGGCCCCATCAGGGCGAAAAAAGATCCCGGCGCCAGTTCGAGACTGATGCCGTCCAGCCGAAAAGCCCCCAGCTCCGCCGTCAGGTTCTCCAGTTTCAGACTCATCCCCGCCCCCCGCGCGCCGCCACGCCCCGGCCCAGCACGCGCAGGCCGACAAAAAGCAACAGGCAGATCAGAATCAACCAGACCGCGACCGGCTGTGAATAGCGCAGGCCGAAAGACTGAAAACGCTCGAACATCAGCACCGGCGCGATCATCGGATGATAGGCGATGATCACGACCGCGCCGAACTCACTTAAAGCCCGGGCCCAGGCCATGATCACACCGCTCAGAAGCGAGCGCCGGGCCAGGGGAAAGGTGACCAGGCAGAAGGTCGCCGTCATCGAGGCGCCCAAACTGCGGGAGACGTGTTCCAGGCGGGGCGGCACCGCGGCGAAGCCTTCCCGCGCCGCCTGCAGATAGAAAGGCAGGCCGACAAAGGTCATGACCATGATGATGCCGGCCGGATGGCCGACGATTCTGACCCCCATCTCTCCCAACAGGCGGCCCAGCCAGAAGTTCTTGCCGACCAGGCCGAGCAGGGCGATGCCGACCACCGGATGGGGAATGACGATCGGCAGATCGACGAGCGCCTCGATTAGGCGCTTGCCGCGAAACTCCACCCGGGCCAGAAGATAGGCGAGCGGCGTACCGAAAATAAAACAAATCAGGGCGGCGCAGCCGCCGGTGTACAAACTGAGCCAAAGCGCGCCGTAAACCTCGGGATCGCGAATCGTCTCCGCCAGGGCCGCCGGGGAAGGCGCGCTCACCAGGCGCAACAGCGGCACCGTGATAAAGAGCAGCACCAGCATACTGCCGGCCAGGACCAACCAGAAAAAACCTTCCCGGCGCATGCCCCTTTACCGCCCGCCGGCCGCCGGCCGGGCCCGCAACTTAGCCGGCAGAGACTCGGGCTTTGAGCCCGGACTCAGACGCGGCGGCGACAGGGGCGGCTGTCCCATGGCGGCCAGGATTTTCAGACCGCCCTCGGGATCGAGCAGAAAATCAAGAAAACGAAGCGCCGCCTGCGGCTGCGGGGCCCGGTCGAGCAAAGTCACCCCGTAGGTGATCGACTTGCCCTGCAAAAGGATTCGCTCTCCCGGTTTCTTGCCGTTGACCTCGACCTGGGCCTGTCGATAAAACTCGTCCTCGGCCGGATTGCCGAGATTGAGTTTATCGGGCAGGGCGACAAATTCAAGCCCGTGCTGCACCGCGACCGAGCGATATTCCCAGGCGTAATCCAAAACCCCGCTTTCCAGCAAAGCTAGCAGCTCCACGGCCTTGGGCCGAATATTGGCCTCCGGCCGGGCGGCCGTCAGCCGCGCCGCCAGGCCGGGCCGGCCCAGCAGTTTTTCGGCCAGCTGCAAGACCATCAGGGCGCTGTAGCCGCAGGGATCGAGATTGGGGTCGGAATGCCCCCAGTTGACCCCCGGCCGGGCCAGAATCTCGGTCCAGTTATGCGGGCCGATTTCAGCCGCGTAGGCGCTGGCGGGGGTATAGCAAAGCACCATCTGGTTCGTGGCGAACAGAATATTCCAGGAGGCCTCGGTCGGAATCAGCATGCGGTCGATCACGGCAAAATCGGCCGCCGCCATGAGGTCGCAGGGCCGGTGCAGCTCGCTGATCATGCGGGCGCACTGGCTGCTGCCGCCGGCTTCGCGCAGAACCTCGAGCTCCGGATGCCGCGCCTCGAACTCCTTTTCCAGCGCCGCCAGGGGCACGGTCAGGCTGCCGGCATGAAAGATGATCACCGCCTCGGCGGCGGCCGGCGGCGGCGTACCCCAGAGCAGAGCGAAAAACAGCGCCGCGAGCAGACCGCGGCCCAGAACCTGACGCACATAACCGAGCCGACAAGGCATCGTTCAACCTCCTCTTTTTTGTTTGAAAATCAGTTCGCACCAGAACAAACGAACTCGATTTTACACAAAAAAGACCCTGGAAGCAATAAAAATTACCAAGACTTCCTCAGACGAACCCGCCCCGCAAGCTTAAGATAAGAGAACCCCTGCGGCCCGCGGCCGACAGCGTTTTCGCGGCTCGCAAACAACTACTCTCAGCCGTTTTTTTTGCAAAGCAAACCTACTAAACCGTGGGGCAAAAGTTCAGCTTTCCGCCCAACCGCCTTTGCGTCCCGGTTGCTGCAGGGCTTTTTCCAGGCGTTGCAGATATTCGCGGCGGCTGATCTCCCGCCCGCCGAAACGGCGCAGATGGGCGGTCAGAAACTGCAGATCGATAAAATGCAGCGACCGCCGCCGGGCCACCGCGACCACTTCGGCCAGGGCCGCCTTGGAGGCGTGATCGACCAGGGAAAACATCGACTCCCCGAAAAACGCCCGGCCCAGACAAACCCCGTAGAGCCCGCCGACCAGGCGGCCGTCCCGCCAGGTTTCAAAGGAATGGGCCAGGCCCGCCCGGTAAAGATCGAGATAGGCGTCCTGCATGGCCGGGGTGATCCAGGTGCCGCTTTCGCGGCGGCGGACAACGTCGGCGCAGGCCTTGAGCACCTGGGCGAAAGCCCGGTCCCGGCTGCAGGTAAAGGCGGCGTGGCACAGATAACGGCGATCGCGGCGGGAAAGCCTAAATTCTTCCGGAAAAAGCACGGCTCGGGGATCGGGCGACCACCAGAGCGGGGGATCATCGGGTCCGAACCAAGGGAAAATGCCCTGGGAGTAGGCGCGCAGCAACCGTGCGCGCGACAGATCGCCGCCGACGGCCAGCAGCCCGCTGTCCGCGTCGGCCAGATAGGCGGGCGGAAACACTGGCCGCGCGCTGAGACGGTAAACAGGCATCGGTTTTCATCCTCCTTGCGGTTCGCGGCCGGGTTTGACATAACCGGCATTTAAACACAGTCGGAATGATTATGCAAACCGTGGAAATTCGTAACCAGGTAAAAATTGTTGGCGAACCGGATCCGGATAGTGACCTCGATTTATTGATCGTCGTGGAAAAGTCGGATCAGAAAATGCCGCAGCGTTCAATGGCAGGTCGCCGGGTGCTCCGCGACCTGCGTCTGGCAAAAAACATCCTGGTCTATACGGCAGACGAGTTCAATCTTTTGCTCCAGGACCCTGCGTCCCTGGCGCGCAAGGTCAAGCGGGAAGGGAAGCTTCTTTATGAAAAGCCATGAACAGTGGCTGGTCAAGGCCTCCAGTGATTACCAATCGCCCCTGAAACTGTTTGCGGGTGAAAGCCCTATTTTTGATACCGCGATTTATCACGCCCAGCAAACCGCGGCAAAGGCCCTGAAAGCTTTCTTAGGCCTTTAAAGAGCAGGCTTTGCGAAAAACTCACAATCTTGAGTTGCTGGTAATTTTCTGTTCCGAGCTGGACGATAGCTTCTCTTGTCTATTGCCGGGCGCCGAAGTCTTGACTCCTCCCCGGTAACCCGCCTTTTCTATGGGGGTAAATTATTTTCTTGAAAAATACCCTGATTATTCGATAAAGGCTAAAGCTAGGATCTGTCAGGTTATGGGCAAAGGTTGCCGGAGTCGCGGATGGAAGCGAACGCCCGGGGGATGATCAAAATTGATCGAAAGGAGACTGATTTGAAAAAGCGAGCGACCTGGTTAATCTTGGTGGCGGTGGTGCTTTTCGTGGTTATGGTTCTGGCGGCGGGGCCGGCATGTGCCTGGTTGATGGGTGGTTTCGAGGCGCCGGCGGCCAAGCCGAAGCCGGCGGCTTTAAAACTCCGGGCGCCGGGGCGCCCGGACGCGATTTTTTCTAAAAAACGCATTATTTTTATGGGGGAAGTTTATAAGTTCTCACGTGAAGGCGCGAAGGCGCGAAGAGACCTGAAACAACTTCGCGCCCGTATCAGTGATTCTTCATTGAAAATTGATAATTCGTAATTCGTAATTGATTCATGCAATACGCATTTTTTACCATTTCCGGCTATCCCGAAGCCGACGAGGTTGAAAAACTCAACCGTTTCCTGCGCTCGGTAAGAGTGCTGCGGATCGAACGCAGCTTCTCGGCCGCTCATGGTAGCTGGTTTCTGGCGGTCTAATATCAGGACGGCAAACCGGAAAAAAATCAGCCCTCCGGCGGCCGCCGCAGCAAGATCGACTACCGCGAGATTCTGGAGCCGGAAACCTTCGCCGTTTTCGACCGTCTCCGCGCCTGGCGTAAGGAGCAGGCCGCCGGCGAGGGCCTGGCCCCTTACGTGATTCTCACCAACGAGCAACTGGCGGCGATTGCCCGGCTCGATGAAATTTCTTTAGCCGCCCTTGGCCGCATCGACGGCATCGGCGAGGCGCGGCTGCAGAAATACGGCGCGGCAGTGCTGGCGGTCTGCCGGGAACATCAGCAGTCGGCGGGGCAAGGTGGAGAAGCAAACCATGGCGCGTAGACGCGGCGGCCTTTACTTACGCATTGCCGAGCCCGACAACCTGCGCCTGGCTTATCTCAAGGCCCGGCGCGGTAAACGGCAGCGGCCCCAGGTTAAAGCCTTTGCCGCCGAGCTTGACGACAATCTCTTGCGCCTGCGCCGGGGGCTTTTGGGCGCCGAGCCGTTAAGCCTCGGCAACTACCGCTACTTTATGGTGCACGACCCCAAGCCCCAGCTGATCTGTGCCGCCGCCTTTGAGGAGCGGGTCCTGCATCACGCCATCATGAATGCCTGCGAGCCGGTTTTCGAGGCCTTCGCGATCTTTGATTCCTACGCCTGCTCGCCCTCTTTGCCGAGCTTTTGGCCACCTACGAGACGGCGCCGGGCAGAGGCCTGCCGATCGGCAACCTGATCTCGCAGCATCTTGCTAATTTCTACCTGGGCGCCTTTGACCACTGGCTCCAGGAGGAGCTGCGGGTGGCCGGCTACCTGCGCTACATGGATGATTTTCTCCTCTTTGCCGATGAACCTTCGCGGCTTAAGGAGCAGTTGGCGCACCTGGAAGAGTTTCTGGCGGCGCGGCTGAAGCTTACACTCAAAGACAATGTCCAGCTCAACCGTTCGGCCCGCGGCATCCCTTTTCTCGGCTATCGGGTGTACCCCGGCCGTCTGCGGCTGGCACCGGCGGCGCGGCGGCGCCTGGCCGGCAAACTGAAGCTCAATGAAAAACTTTTTCGGGCCGGCCACCGATTACATGGAACTTCAGGTCAAACTGCTGCAAACCGCCGACCGTACCGTGGCCGGTTCCCTGAGCTGGCGCAGCCGCCTGGAGCCTGGAACCCGGCTGGCAGAAAAGGGCGGCGACCGGACGCGGCAATATCTATCATCGGGACGTCGAGGTGGTCGGGCCGGGGGCCGACGGCTCCTCCGGTCCCCGCCTGACGGCCCGGCTGGACCGTAATCCGCCCTGCTATCCGGCCGGGGCCGAGGTCACGCTTCAGATCGGCGCCGAAGCCGGAGCCTATCTGTATATTCTCAACATCGCCGCCGACAACACCGTGACCCTCAATTACCCCAACCGCTATTTACCCGACCGGGCCCTGGCCGGCGGCGATTTCCGTTTTCCCCCGGCCGACCTGCCCCAGCTGAAACTGCTGCTCTATCCGCTGCCCGGAAAACGGCCGACCGCAAAGCCTTCAAGGTGATCGCCGCGAATAAGCCGCTCGATTTTTCCTTTCTCAAGGTGCCCGAAGGCCGCATGTTCGCCGGCGCCGAAGCCGCCGAGCTCAAAAAAGTGCTAACGGTTGGTTGTGATACTCTAAAATTGATCAGTTAAAGAGCTAGTGATTACGGAAAATTGACCACCCACAGCGACCTTTTCTGTATATGGTTTTTAAAACCATATACAGAGAGGTGAAAGGATGCTT
>DSCM01000026.1 GCA_011049115.1 Pseudomonadota bacterium | reverse complement strand
GCAAAAAATCAAACCGGCGGACTGAATAAGGAGCTTCGAAGCGAAAAACAACCAAGATTAGGTCGCTTATGGCCTCGAAATTCTCTGTGAATTAAAAAAAAACGCTTTGTCGCAACACCTTTTAACTTTGCTGTTTAGGTTAAGAGGTCAGGCTTGATATCGAGGGCTAAACGCGAAAAATAATTAAACAGCATTATAGCAATGTGTTTCACCTCAAATTAAAGTGCCTGATGGATTTAGTCAATTAGCATGTTGTTCATTAGGAAAGCAAGCAATTATAGATGGTGAAAAACATTTATAATAAATACTGAATTAGGAATAATGTATAATGTTAAGGTTGTGGCGGAAAACCGTTTGGGGCAAGTTGGGTTGGATTTGTTCAAGCCTTTTTTCCCTGAAAGTAGAAAACAATGTTTGTTATTGTCCTGACGCGAGGTAAAACCAAGAGTTGACTGAACCCCGGCAAGCGTGAGCGCGGGGCAAAAAACTGTCGATTGTATTTGTCTTGACGCCATTTTTTTTCTTGACATAGGTAAGGGGGGTCGGTATATAAGCTCCCCTTAATAAATGCTTCACATAATTATTATTCCGGGCTAATTCGTGGTGTCGTTTGGGTAGCGGCGGCATGGGTCCGGCCGAGTCAGGGGTAGAATGATATGTTGCTTGATTATGTGCCCGTACTACTGATGATGATGGTTGGGTTGGGTTTCGGGGTTGTGGCGGTTGCTCTTTCCAGCGTTCTTGGCCCGAAACGTCGTTCCCGGGTTAAAAAAGAAACCTACGAGTGCGGTATGGCGACGGTTGGAGCGACATATGTTCAAACACCAATTAAATATTACGTGGTGGCCCTGCTTTTTCTGGTTTTCGACCTGGAATGTGTTTTCCTTTACCCCTGGGCGGTGCACTATAAGAAGCTGGGCTTGTTTGGTTTTGTCGAAATGGTCATCTTTATGGTCGTTCTCTTCGTCTGCTATATCTATGTCTGGAAAAAGGGAGCCTTGGAATGGGAATAGAGGGTACGTTAAAGGGTGACGGTTTTCTGGTTACCAACCTTGAAAGTCTGGTTAACTGGGGCCGGAAGAATTCGATTTGGCCCTGTACTTTTGGTCTGGCCTGCTGCGCCCTGGAGATGATGGCCACCAGTCTGGCAAGCTATGATATCGCCCGCTTCGGCTCGGAGGTGTTTCGTCCCTCGCCGCGTCAGTCTGACCTGATGATCGTGGCCGGAACGTTGACGAAGAAGATGTCGGTCATGGTCAGAAGGATCTATGAGCAGATGGCGGAGCCACGCTGGGTTATTGCCATGGGAGCCTGTGCTTCCTGTGGCGGTGTTTTTCAGAGCTATTCGGTTGTTCAGGGGGTTGATCAGATAATTCCGGTTGATGTTTATGTCCCGGGTTGTCCTCCGCGTCCCGAGGCTTTGCTGGCCAGTATCATGAAGTTGCAGGACAAGATTGGGCATGAGAGGTTTTCTCTGCGTCCCGACTATGAAGAGCCCTCCAGCAAGAAGTCGGAAATCGTCAGTTTGTGTTAAGTTGACCTTTCAAAAAAAGAGACCGAATTATGAGTATGGAAAACGCAAAGGTGCTGGAACAGCTGAAAAGCAAATTTAATGAGGCAGTTGTGGCCGGGGTAGATTTCAGGGGTGACCTGACCGTGATCGTCAGCCTTGAAAAATTGCATGATATCCTGGCTTATCTACAATCTGATCCGAATTTGCATTATGATCATCTCTCTGATGTGGTGGCGATTGATCGGCTGCCGCATGAGCCTCGTTTTGAGGTTGTCTATGTGCTCCATTCCATGGATGATTTTCGTCGCTTGCTGGTAAAGATCAGGGTTGCGGATGGGGTCGCTGTGCCGAGCGCTACAGATCTCTGGAAATCGGCAGACTGGCCCGAGCGTGAGATCTTCGATTTGATGGGCATTCGTTTCAGCGGGCATCCGGATTTGCGTCGCCTGCTAATGTGGGATGAATTCGAAGGGCACCCCTTGCGTAAGGACTTTCCCTTGAAGGGTAGAGATTTTGATAAGCAATGGAATCCGGATACGATTCGGGTGCTGTAATCCAGTTGGTTTATGATTTGTAACCGAGCAGTGAATATTATTTGAGGTTGGAAGCGATGGCTGAGGGTAAATTATTGACCATCAACATGGGGCCGCACCATCCGGCAACCCACGGGGTTCTGCGACTGGTACTGGAGCTTGATGGCGAAACAATCGTCAAGGTCACGCCCCATATCGGGCACCTGCATCGCGGCATTGAAAAAATCGCCGAAAACATGAATTATCAGCAGGTGATTCCGCTGACCGATCGCTTTGATTATACGGCAGCAACCCTCAATAATCTAGGTTATTGTACGGCGGTCGAGAAATTGCTGGGGATTGATGTGCCGAAGAGGGCCCAGTACATCAGGGTTATCATGGGTGAATTGGCTCGAATCATGGGACACCATCTCTGGATTGGTAGTCATGCTCTGGATATCGGAGCTATGACGGTGGTGTTTTATGCCTTCCGCGACCGTGAAATGATTATGAATATGACCGAGGAGGTTTCCGGCTACAGATTAACCCCATCATTCCTCCGTATTGGTGGTGTGGCCAAGGATATCACTCCGGCTTTCATTAAGTATCTTCGTGATTTTATCAAATGGTTTCCGACTGCCGTCGCCGGTTATAACACGCTGCTGACCGATAATATCATCTGGCGTAAAAGGACCATGGGGATTGGCTGTATTTCCGCTCAGGATGCGATAAATTATGGGCTGACCGGGCCTTCGATTCGGGGCTCCGGCGTTCCTTATGATTTACGTAAGGCGCGCCCATATAGTAGTTATGATGACTTTGATTTCAAGATTCCGGTAGGTGATAACGGTGATGTTTATGACCGTTATCTGGTTCGTATGGAAGAGTTTCTACAGTCTCTCAACATCATTGAACAGGCCCTGGAAAATCTGCCCGAGGGGCCGGTAAATGTGGCAGACCCACTGATCTCGAACCCAGCTTTGAATGAGGTGCAAAACGATATCAGCGCTTTGATTCGGCGCTTTAAGATTCAGTGTCAGGGCCCGGTCGTGCCGGAAGGTGAAGTTTATCATGCTGTGGAAGGGTCTAAAGGCGAGCTGGGATTTTATCTGGTTGGTGACGGCAGTGAACAGCCTTACCGCATGAAAGTTCGCTCCCCCTGTTTTATTCTTGTCAGTGCGCTGGAAAAAATGATGCTCGGACACATGATCGCCGATGCGATCTCGATTATTGGAAGTATCGATATTGTTCTTGGTGAAATAGACCGTTAACACTAACGGAAAAACGAGATAATTTGGATTATTTTGAATGGGAGTCGGTTAATGGCTGAGATTTTATTTAGTTCCTGGGGCGGTGAGGTGGTTGATAACCGCGGCAAAGAGAGCCAGGACTTTGAACCGGTCAACAGTCTGGAGCTGCCGGAATATTTCAGACAGGATGAGGCCATAAAGGCCCTGATGGGCTGGTACGGCTTGGTCGTGCGCGATCCTGAAACCGACATCATCGATTTATGCCGAGTCTATATGCAGGAGATTCAGGCCAAATCCTGCGGAAAATGTTTTCTCTGTCGTATCGGTACGCGGGTAATGGCTGAAATTCTGGAGCGGATCTGTGCCGGACAGGGTCGGGAAGCAGATCTCGGGATGCTTGGACGTTTGGCCGATTCCATCAGGGAGTCATCCAAATGCAACATCGGTCAATCCGGTCCTTTGCCGGTTCTCCATGCCCTAGAATATTTTGCCGATGATTTCTCTGCGGCAATAAGCGCAAATGAAAAACGCCCGTCCGGTGGTCTCTATCGCAGTAAGTTAACCGCACCCTGCATGGATGCTTGTCCGATTCATCTTGATATTCCCAGTTATGTCGAATGTATCAGAGAAGGCCGCTTCCAGGATTCCCTGAATATCATACGCGAAAAATTGCCGCTTCCCGGGGTCGTCGGTCGGGTCTGCGTGCGACCTTGCGAGGAGCATTGCCGGCGTATGAATCTTGATGCTCCAATTTCCATTAAATTTCTGAAAAGGTTTGTGGCTGATTACGAACTCAGTAAAGGGCTGGAGCCTGAATTTGTTGTCCGTCATTCGGCTAAAACCGGGAAGGTGGCGATTGTTGGTGCCGGCCCCAGCGGGGTCACCTGCGCTTATCATCTGGCGCGGATGGGGCATCAGGTAACGGTTTACGAACGTTTTGCGGAGCCTGGCGGCATGTCGGCCATGGGAATTCCCGATTATCGCCTGCCCCGTCCAATTTTACGGGGTGAGGTTGATCGCATTGAGAACATGGGGGTCAAGTTTAATTACGAAACCACGGTTGGCAAGGACATCAAGCTGAGTCAGTTGGAGTCTGATAATGATGCGGTTTTTGTCGCCATCGGCGCCCAGCTGGGAACCAGCATGGGGGTGGAAGGCGAGGATCAGAATTATGAGGGCTATATTTCCGGGGTGCAGTATCTGCTCGATATTAACCAGGGACGTGATCCTTATCCGGCCGGCAAAAAGGTGGTCGTGGTGGGTGGTGGTAATGTCGCGATCGACTGCGTACGCTGTTCTTTCCGAGTGAATAAGGAAGATGTTAATTTGGTTTATCGTCGTACCAAAAATGAAATGCCGGCCGATGATGTCGAAATTCACGATGCGGAAGAAGAAAAAGTTAATTTTCATTTTCTGACGCATCCGATAAAAATCCTGGCTGAAAAGGGTAAGGTCGTCGGCCTTGAGTGTGTGCGAATGGAGCTCGGTGAGCCGGATGAATCCGGTCGCAGAAGTCCACGGCCGGTGGCGGGTTCTGAGTTTGTTATTGATTGCGATATCGTCGTGCCGGCCATCGGTCAGACCATGGATCTGTCTCTTTTTGAAGGGCGCGCTGATGTCAAGACGACGCGCTGGAAAACCGTGGTTGTCGATGGGCTGACTAAACAGACGGATCAACCGAAGATTTTTTCGGGAGGGGATTGCGAAACCGGTCCTGGCGCCTTGATTACCGCCTGTGCCGGAGGTCGGACTGCGGCCTATAATATTGATAGGATGATCAATGGCTTGCCTCTGGAATACACTGAAGATGATTATTTTGACAAACTGTTTAAAAAGGTCAAGGTTTATGACCCGGCGGAAAATCTGGGTTTTCTTGGCGGGCGCGAGCGCCATGAGTTGAAAATGCTCGATCCTGAGGTTCGGAAGTTTACCAATGACGAAGTCGAGCAAGGCTATTCCATGCAGGAAGCAATGGCCGAGGCGGACCGCTGCCTGCGCTGTTACCGGGTGGCAACCATTAAAGTCTGAGGACATTAATGGAAAACTAGATTTAACCAGTGATTGAAAAAAATAAGTTAGATAATTTAGCGCAGGGAAAAAAAGTATGGTCACGTTGACGATTGACGGCAAGGAAGTCACAGTCCCCCAGGGATCGACCATCCTTGAGGCAGCCAAAAGTGTCGGTATCAGAATTCCGACCCTTTGCTACCATGAGCGGATGAATCCGATCGGATCTTGTCGCATGTGTGTAGTTGAGATAGAGGGCTTCGAGCATCCCATGGCGGCATGCACGACACCGGTTGAAGATGGCATTGAGGTGGTAACAACATCTGAGCGGCTTATCCGGATACGACAGGATTCCCTGAAGCTTATCCTGGTCAATCATCCCTTGGATTGTCCTGTCTGTGATAAGGGCGGGGAATGCTTGCTTCAAGATCTGGTATTTGAACATGGTATTGATAAGGTCGAGTACTCCGCGGCAAAAATCGAGAGAGAAGCACTCTATGCGACCCCGCTGATTCGCTACTGGCCCGACCGTTGTATCATGTGCCTGCGCTGTGTGACCGCCTGTCGGGAAATTAAAGGGATCGGGGCGATCAGCATTGAAGGAACCGGTTACGGAACTCAGGTGGCCGCGATTGATCCGGAGAAATGTCAGTCCTGTGGAGAATGTTTACAGGTCTGTCCCACCGGAGCCTTGACGGAGAACCTGGGTCGCTATAAAGGGCGGACCTGGTTGGTGGAACGGGTTCCGACCACCTGCACTTATTGCGGCTGCGGCTGTCAGCTGGAACTGAATGTTCAGAACAACCGCGTGATTGCGGTTACAACCAAAGAAAACGCCGGTATCAATCATGGCAGTCTGTGTGTCAAAGGGCGTTTCGGTTACGAGTTTATAAATAGTTCGGAACGGCTTACCACGCCGCTTATTAAAAAGGACGGAGAGTTCCAGGAAGCGAGCTGGGATGAAGCCTTAAGCTTGGTGGCGAATAAATTTGCGGCAATCAAGGATCAGTTCGGATCCGGGGCGATTGCCGGTCTGACTTCAGCCCGTTGTACAAACGAAGAAAATTACCTTTTTCAGAAATTTATGCGTGCGGGGATCGGGACCAATAATGTCGATCACTGCGCACGGCTCTGACACTCCTCGACGGTGGCCGGTCTGGCCGCAACCTTTGGCAGTGGAGCGATGACCAACCCGATCAAGGATGTTTTCAAGGCCGAGACAGTCCTGGTGACGGGTACCAATACGACGGAAAACCATCCTATCTTTGCCAATTATCTGAAAGAAGCGGTATTGAAACACGGGACTAAACTCTTGGTTATCGATCCGCGCCAAATTGACCTGGTTGACTATGCCGAGCTCTATCTGCAGCCGAGACCGGGGACCGATATTGCATGGATCAACGGCTTGATGCATATTATTATCAAAGAGGGCTGGGCCGCTCAGGATTATATCGATGAGCGCTGTGAGGCCTACGCCGAGCTCGCCGCTAAACTTCAGAAATACACCCCTGCCTATGTTGCCGGAATCACCGGATTGCAGGAGGCTGAATTGTATGCCGCCGCCAAACTCTACGGACAGGCGCGGCCCGCCTCCATTCTTTACGCCATGGGAATCACCCAGCATACCTGTGGAACCGATAACGTCAAGTCGTTAGGAAACCTGGCGATGCTCTGCGGTAATCTCGGTGTCGAGGGCGGTGGGGTCAATCCTCTGCGGGGACAGAACAACGTCCAGGGGGCCTGCGATATGGGCGGTCTGCCCAATGTCTATACCGGCTATCAGAGTGTCGGCTCGGATGAAGTTCGGGCGAAGTTTGCCAAGGCCTGGGGAGTCGATGTTGACGCTCTTGATTCAGAGCCTGGTTTAAAACTGACTGAAATGTTTCCGGCTGCGGCTGAGGGCAAGGTCAAGGCCATGTACATAATGGGTGAGAATCCCTTACTCAGTGATCCTGATCTTGATCATATCGAACATTGTATCAAGGCGTTGGATTTCCTTGTCGTACAGGATATTTTCCTGACTGAAACCGCAAAGTTTGCCGATGTGGTTCTGCCAGGAGTTTCATTCGCTGAAAAAGATGGGACCTTCGTCAATTCAGAGCGATTGGTACAGCGCGTTCGCAAGGCGTTGACCTTGCCTGGAGAGGCCCGAGAGGATCGTGTCATAATCGCGGAACTGTCGACCCGTCTGGGTTATGAAATGAAATATGACAGCGCCGCAGCGATCATGCGTGAGATTAATCAATTAACCCCGAGCTATGCCGGGATCACTTATGAGCGCCTGGAGAATGGCGGTCTTGCCTGGCCCTGTCTTGATAAGGATCATCCGGGAACCCCGATCCTGCATGTCAATACTTTTGCCCGCGGGAAAGGCCTTTTCTTTGCCATTGATCATCAGCCGCCGGCTGAAGAATGCGATGCGGAATATCCTTTTATTCTGACGACAGGCCGGGTGCTGTCGCATTTTCATACCGGCACGATGACGCGGAAGGGTGAAGGCCTGAACAAGGTTCATCCTGAGATCAGAGCTGAAATCAATCCGGATGATGCGGCTCGTCTGGGGATTGCAGATGGTGAACTGTTATCAATCACCTCGCGGCGGGGAAGCATCAAGGTTAAAGCCTGGCTAACCCGGCGGCCGGCAGCGGGGGTAGTCTTTGTGCCTTTCCATTTTTATGAAATAGCCGTAAATCGTTTGACTAACGCTGCCTTGGATCCGGTAGCCAAGATACCGGAGTATAAGGTTTGTGCGGTTAAGGTGGAAAAGTCTTAATGATTGAGGTTCTTTCCGGTAGGGCCGGGAAAGTTGTAATCTGCAATCTCAACCGTTCTTCGTTAGAGGTATGACGGATGCTTGAGTACATGACTATATTGATTATTAAAACCCTGGTGGCTTTCGCGGTCAGTCTTCTGATTGTGGCTTACTCTACGTGGATTGAGCGTAAAGTTCTGGGGCATGTTCAGTTGCGGCACGGTCCGCACCGGGTTGGTTTTCATGGTTTGCTGCAGCCCATAGCGGATGGAATCAAAGGTTTTTTCAAGGAAGAATTGATTCCGGATAACGCCGATAAAGCATTGTTTTTACTGGCGCCCATCATCAGCATCGGAGCCTCGGTGACCCTAATCGTAATCGTGCCGTTTGGCGATAAGATTACTCTTTGGGGACGTGAAATAACCTTATACCTGACTGATCTTGATATCGGGATTCTGTTGGTTCTCGGGATTTCTACCCTGGGGTCATATGGTGGGATCCTCGGGGGCTGGTCGTCAGGCAATAAATATGGAGTGATTGGGGGCCTGCGTGGTTCGGCGCAGATGATCAGTTATGAGCTGTCTCTAGCTCTGGCGGTAATTGCGGTGGTTATGGTTTCCGGTTCTCTGAGTCTGATCGATATTGTGAATTCTCAAACCGGACTTTGGAATATTGTCAAACAGCCCTTTGCTTTTATCTTATTTCTGATTTGCGGGTTGGCGGAAATCAACCGTACTCCCTTCGATATGCCTGAGGCTGAAGCCGAACTGGCTTGTGGGTTCAATGTGGAGTACAGCTCCATGAAATTTGCTTTGTTTTTTATGGCAGAATACTGTCATATGTTTGTTTTTGCAGCCTTGGTCACGACTCTTTTCCTGGGCGGCTGGCACGGTCCGATTGTTGATGGTCCGCATTGGTTTTTCCTCAAAAGTTTTATCATAATCTTTTTCTGTGTCTGGGAACGTTCAACCTTTCCGCGTTTGCGTTACGACCAAGTCATGAGCTTTGGATGGAAAATTCTTTTGCCTTTCGGATTGCTCAACATTTTGCTTACCGGATTGTGGATGCTGGTCTTCAACCTGTAGATATGATTATAAAGTTATACCTGGCGCTGCCGGCTGAGCGCGGGTAGTCGGATTTTTAAAGAGGATGACATGTCAGATAAAGATTATATCCTGAATATCAGCGATCGGCGACCCACCGGAAAGTATATAGTTCCGATACTGAAGGGGCTCGGACATACTCTGAAGAATTTTTTCAGTAAACCGATAACGATTATGTATCCGACTGAAAGGCGAGAGGTCAGCGATCGCTGGCGGGGTCTGCATCGACTTAAGATCGATGAGCGGGGAGAGTTGAAATGTGTCGCCTGCGGACTCTGTGCTAAAATCTGTCCCTCGCATGCGATTTCTATCGTCCCTTACGAAGAAGAAGGCCAGACACGCTATCCGAAAGAGTTCGTTATCGATGAACTGCGTTGTATTTTTTGTGGTTTCTGTCAGGAAGCTTGTCCTAAGGATGCGATTGAACTAACAAAGGTTTACGACTTTGTCGACTATAAGCGGGAAGATTTTATTTTTGACATCGAGAAATTAAAAAACCCTGAAAAGTTTATCTTTAACGGTAAATAGCGCGACTGGTGCAGGAGAGAATTGATGGAACTGGTATTTTTGTTGATTTTCGGCGGGTTGGCCGTGATAGCCTCTCTGCTGGTGATATTCGCCAGCTCGACCTTGCATAGCGCCTTGTGGATGGTACTGTCTTTTTTTATGGTGGCCTTTTTGTATGTGTTGCTACATGCTCAATTTCTGGCGATGTTACAGGTTATCGTTTATGCCGGGGCGATTATGATGTTTATTGTCTACGCGATTATGATGTTGAATATTCGCCAGGAACAAGATGCCAAAGTAGGTTCGCGGGTGTCCAAGATCGTCGGGGTTGGAGCGCTGTTTATTCTTCTTGTCGAGCTTCTGATGGTTGGTTTGGGGCGCAGTCTCAGCGCTATGCAAGGCCCGATAACAGACGCCCTGGTAGCCGCTCATGGGAGCGTCGCCGTGCTGTCGAATTTTCTTTTTTCAGATTACCTGTTGCCATTTGAAGTCGCTTCGATTCTTTTGACGGCCGGAGTCGTCGGGGCCGTTGTTTTGGCGAAACGTGTGCAGTGAGGAGTGCTGGCAATGATTGAAAATCAAAGTATTTATTTGGCATTATCGGCAGTACTTTTCTTAATTGGAGCTGCTGGCGCCATCTGTAGACGCAACGCTATTGTAGTTTTCATGTGTATTGAAGTCATGCTGGGAGGGGTCAGTCTCGCCTTTGTTACTTTCAGTCGAGCGACTCACTCCTTGGACGGTATTTTCATGGTTCTTTTCGTGATGGCGGTGGCTGCTGCGGAAGCCGCAGTTGGTCTTGCTATTTTCGTTCTCATGTATCGTAAATATGGTTCCATTGATCTTGATAAATTTAATCTTATGAAGTGGTGAGCGGCTTTTTGCTGCAGCGTGACGATAGCTTTATATTTATCAGAAATTTTAAGGAGATATAGGTATGTTCGATTATATCTGGTTGGTACCGGTTTTTCCGGCCATCGGAGTCTTGATTAACGGCCTGTTGGGACGTCGATTGGAAGCGATCAACAAGAGTCTGATCCACTGGATAGCCTGCGGGATGGTTGCTCTCTCCTTTATAGTTACCTGTATCATATTTTTACAGTTGCTAGGTCTGCCGGCGGCAGAACGGTTGCACCAGGTAACTTGTTTTAGCTGGATTAACTGTGGAGTACTGCAAACTTATATCGCCTATCAGATCGACCCTCTTTCAATGATGATGGCCATGTTTGTCATCGGAATTGGTTTTCTGATCCATGTGTACTCAATTGGATACATGAGCGAGGACCCGGGCCGCTACTATCGGTTTTTTGTCTATCTCAACCTGTTTATGTTCTCCATGATCAATCTGATTCTGGCTGACAACTATCTTTTAATGTTTCTGGGCTGGGAAGGCGTGGGTCTGTGTTCATATCTGTTGATCGGTTTTTGGTTTGATGTCGAGGCGAATGCGATTGCCGGTAAGAAAGCCTTTATTACCAACCGAGTGGGAGACTTTGCTTTTTTAATAGGTATGTTTATGCTCTTTACGGGGCTGGGCGAGCATGGGGTCTGGAGTCTGCAGTTCACTGAGGTTTTCAGCAACGTTCATTTTTTGTCCAAAAATACTGCCACCGCTATCTGCCTTTTGTTTTTTATCGGCTGTACAGCCAAATCGGCTCAGATTCCACTCTATGTCTGGCTTCCGGATGCGATGGCAGGTCCCACACCGGTCAGTGCTCTGATCCATGCTGCAACCATGGTTACATCCGGGGTTTACATGGTCGCCAGATCTAATGTTTTATTTTCAATGTCACCTCTAGCCATGGCGGTCATCGCCACGGTAGGTGCATTGACAGCCTTGTTTGCGGCCTCAATCGGGTTGGTTCAGAACGACATTAAAAAGGTACTGGCCTATTCGACCGTCAGTCAACTTGGTTATATGTTTCTTGGACTTGGGGTGGGGGCTTACTCGGCCGGAATGTTTCATGTGTTAACGCATGCTTTCTTCAAGGCGTTGATGTTCCTTGGTTCCGGCGCCGTAATTCATTCCATGCATCATGCCTATCATAAAGTCCATTCTCATGATGATGCCCAGGACATGCGTAATATGGGTGGTCTGAAGAGTAAGACGCCGATAACCTACTGGACCTTTTTGGTCGGCTGTCTCGCGATTGCCGGTATCCCTGGATTTTCCGGATTTTTCAGTAAGGATGAGATCCTCTGGCAGGCTTTCAGCAGCCCCCAGGGACATTGGCTCCTGTGGTTGTTTGGAGCTTGTGCAGCCGGGATGACGGCTTTTTATATGTTTCGACTGCTCTTTATGACCTTTTTTAATGATTGTCGAGCGGGGAATGCCGCCGAGCATATCCATGAGTCTCCCGCAACCATGACCTTTCCCCTTTGTGTCCTTGCTGTACTGGCTGCGGTGGGGGGATATCTGGGGGTCCCGCACGCCCTGGGCGGCGGCAACCATTTTCATCATTTTCTTGAGCCTATTATGGGCTTGGGTGATGGAAAAGTACTGCAGGATGCGACTGTTGCCTTGGCTCAGGGAGGACATGCGGCCAGTCATCTGGCGGATGGCGCAGTTGGACATCTGGCCGCAGCCGGGCATGCTCATGCCCATCATCCTCCCCTTTGGGTGGAGTATTTATTGATGGCGGTGTCGGTTGCTATCGCGGGCTTCGGGATTTTCCTGGCTTATATTATGTATATTTTAAAACGCGATATACCCGTTGCTCTAGCGGGAAAATTTCCTTTTATCCATAGACTGCTTTTGAATAAATGGTATGTCGATGAACTGTATGACCTTGTTTTTATCTCGCCGTTACGGGGGTTCAGCTATTTTCTCTGGCGGGGGATTGATGTTTCAGTCATTGATGCCTTGGTCAATGGTGTGGCTCGAGTGGTCGGCTGGAGCAGTTCGGTTGTGCGTTATATACAGTCCGGATACGTCCAGAGTTATGCGGTTTCGGTAGTTTTAGGAACCGTGGTTCTTTTGGCCTACTATTTTCTTAAATCACTATAGTTTTGGCCAAAGCCGCTTCGGATTTAGCCATAAACTGACGTTGCTTATAGTTCCCATACTACTTTAACAGCAGGGAGAGCGTTACATGAATCAGCTTGGTTTTCCACTTATCAGTTTTGTGACCTTTTTTCCGATCTTCGGGGTTCTGATCCTGATGTTTATCGACAAGGAAGCCAAAGATACCCTTCGGGGCACGGCCATGGTTTTTGCCGTAATTGAGTTTTTTATCTCGCTGCCCCTGCTGTTCAGTTTTCAGAACGGTACCGCTGCTATGCAGTTTGTCGAGCGTTATCAATGGCTTGAGAGTGCCGGCCTGAGTTACTTTGTTGGCCTTGACGGTATTAGTATCTGGATAATCTTGTTGGCAACCTTTCTTACTCCCGTTTGTGTTCTCTGTTCCTGGACCTACATCGAGAAGCGGGTCAAGGAGTTTATGATCTGCTTGCTGTTGCTTGAAACTGCGATGATTGGGGCGCTGGTTTCCCTCGATATGATTCTTTTTTACATTTTCTGGGAATTGATGCTTATCCCTATGTATCTGTTGATTGGCGTCTGGGGGGGGGATAACCGAATTTATGCAGCCGTGAAGTTTTTTATTTATACGGCAGCCGGTTCTGTTTTCATGCTGCTGTCGATCTTCTTTCTTTACTACCTGAATCATAAATATACCGGAATCTGGACTTTTGATTTGCTGGAGCTCTATAAACTTGACATTCCGGTATCAACCCAGTTCTGGCTGTGCTTGTCCTTCTTTGTTTCGTTTGCAATCAAGGTGCCGATGTTCCCTTTGCATACCTGGTTGCCGGACGCTCATGTTCAGGCCCCTACTGCGGGGAGCGTGATCCTGGCGGGAGTTCTGCTGAAAATGGGTACCTATGGTTTCATACGCTTCGCTATTCCACTTTTTCCTTATGCCAGTAGTCAGTTTACTCCGGTAGTTGTCTGTCTGGCAGTCATCGGTATAATCTATGGCGCGCTGGTTGCCATGATTCAGCCGGATATGAAAAAATTAGTGGCATATTCCAGTGTCAGCCATCTCGGTTACGTTATGCTTGGAATTTTTGCCTTCAATCTGCAGGGGGTAGAAGGCGGGATTTACCAGATGCTCAACCATGGTATCAGCACGGGGGCGCTGTTTCTTATCGTCGGAATGCTTTATGAGCGTCGTCATACCCGAATGATTAAAGATTTCGGCGGCATTGCCAAAGTGATGCCAATTTTTGCGACCTTTTTCATGATTGCGACCCTGTCCTCGATCGCGGTGCCGGGGACGAATGGTTTTGTCGGTGAATTCATGATTCTGGTCGGAGCATTCAGATCCTTTCCCATCTATGCCGTGTTCGCGACTTCGGGCGCTATTCTCGGGGCTCTTTATATGCTTTGGATGTATCAGCGGGTGATGTTTCAACCCCTTGATAAGGAAGAAAACAAGAAATTAAAGGATCTTAACGCGCGAGAGATTGTCACTTTGCTGCCGTTGGCCCTGCTGGTTTTTGTTATGGGTTTCTTTCCGGGTTATTTTTTGCGGAAAATGGATGCATCATGTGAACACTTTCTGAAAAACTATCAGCAGAAAGTCGCCTATTATGAAAACCGAGAGGGGAATCACGCAGCCAAGATAGCTGCCGTACTGGAGCAAGACCAGGTGCGCACGGCTGTAGTGGATTAATCTTTGTTTGTGCAATAAGGCTTCAAGCTGTAACCCGGAAATTTAAAATACCATATTCATAATTGGAGGAGAGTGATGGAAATGCTGGAATTTATTGTCCCGGCACTAAACCTTAAGGCGATTCTGCCACAGATAACACTGGCGCTGACAGCGCTGACAGTTTTGCTGGTTGACGTCTTTGCTGGGAAAGAGGGCAAAACCTCACTCGGTGCCTTATCGCTGACAGGCGTAGCGTTCGCTTTGATTGCTCTCTTCATGAATCGTGGCAGTTTTGAAGCAGCTTATGCTGGAATGTTGATGGCGGACGGCTTTGGCTTCTTCATAACCCTGGTGGTAGGTTGTGTGGTTTTTCTGACCATTCTGGTTTCGATGAATTATGAGCGCATCTGTCCATCGATTAAAAGTGGTGAATATTACTGTCTGCTGTTGTTCGCGGCCTTCGGAATGTCATTTATGGGCAATGCGGGCAATTTGATAATGGTTTTTGTCGCGCTTGAAACGATGTCGATTTCGATTTATGTCCTGGCCGGTTTTAAACGGGAAGACGGAAAATCGATTGAGTCTGCTCTGAAGTATTTTCTGTTGGGAGCCTTTGCATCAGGGTTTCTGCTTTACGGCTTTGCTTTGGTTTACGGAGCCAGTGGTACCCTTGACATCGTTAAGCTGGGGAATTTCTTTACCGCTAATCCTTTGATGTTGCATCACCCCATGGTGTTGGGGGGGGTGGCGTTGATGACGGTCGGGTTTGGTTTTAAGGTAGCGATGTTTCCTTTCCATATGTGGACCCCTGACGTTTACGAAGGGGCCCCGAGTGTAGTTACCGGATTTATGGCCACCGGGGTAAAAGCTGCGGCCTTTGCCGCCTTGATTAGGGTCTTCTTCGTGGCTTTCGGAGCTATGCAGGTTGACTGGACTGCAATTATGTGGTTGGCAGCTTTTCTGACCATGACGATTGGTAATGTAGTGGCGATTTCGCAGACCAGTATTAAACGGATGCTGGCATATTCCAGTATCGCTCATGCCGGCTATATTTTGGTCGCCTTTGTGGTTGGTAGTGAAGTCGCTCGTTCGGCCGTGCTTTTCTACCTGATGGGTTACGCCTTCACTAATATCGGTGCCTTCGCAGTCGTATCAGCCATGGGTCGGAAAGATGAAGAATTCAATGACTTGGCGGATTTTTCCGGGGTCGGGTTTAAATACCCGTTTCTTGGCATGATGATGACGATTTTCATGTTTTCTATGGCTGGAATTCCACCTGCAGCTGGTTTTATGGGCAAGTTCTTCATCTTTTCTGAGGCCATCAAGGGCGGATATATTTGGCTGGCGATTTTTGGCGTCATTAATAGCGTGATCTCGCTTTATTATTATCTTGGCGTTATCGTTCGCATGTATTTTCGTGAACCAGAACGGGAACTTAATATTATAGCTCCCGCCGGGACTCTGGTTGCGGCGCTTTCTCTGGCAGCTTTTGGCGTCTTGCAGATGGGAATCTTTCCTTCCTATATCTGGGAACTGGCGCGTGAATCAGCAAAAATGATTATGTAAAACTGAAATCAGGATATAGCTTAAAAAAAGGGTATGAATTAGGTTTCATGCCCTTTTTTTGTTGCAAACTTTAATCGGCAGGTTAAGAACGGAGTTTTGAAACTACTCAGATGGAAATATTTTCTAAAATATATTTCAAGGTGATCGCGGTAAATATCCTGATCGTTTTTATTTATACCGGAGTGATGCTTTTTTTCGTCTCTCCAAAGGTCGAAGAACGGGCTGTCTATCTGGAAGAAAAAGCCGGCAAGGCGGTGTTGCAGGAGATTCTGACCGCGCGGTCAGCAGTGCGGCCCAGGAATTGGAAAGCCATAAACGAAGCGCTTTGACCATGCATAAAAAAGAATTAAAAAATCTAACCGATATCGCGGTTAACCTGGTTGAAGATCTTTGTGCTGCAACTCAACCGGAAGCAATTAAGCTGCATGTCTCTAAAGCCGTAGAAAATTTTCATCTACAACTGCAACAGCTATATCTGAGCAGTCAGCATTTGCCCAGGGAGGGGCTGGAAAAGGTTCTCCGCGAGCTTGTCAGAATTTATCGCTACGATGAGGGCGCGGGTTGTTTCTTTATTCATCAGGGTACTTACTGTGTGGTTCATCCCTTAAAACCGGAATTTAACCATCGAGATCTGGTTTCGCTTGCGGATGCGGAAGGTAAATTATTTATTCAGGCATTTGCGACGATTGCCAAACAAGCCGGGAAGGGTTTTACTGGTTATCGATGGCTAAACCCCCTTCTTCTGGGGAGGTGGAGGAGTATCTCGTCTATATTTTTTATTTTCCAGAAATGAACTGGATAATCGGCACAGAATGTAATCTGCAGGAGCTTCTGTGCGCCAAACAACAACAGGCTCTGGATTATGTCGCCGGTTTGAGATACAGCGAGGATGAATATTTTTATGTCAGCGACTATAATTCGGTATTGATTGGTCATCCATCCCTGCAGGGGCGGGATATGTCGGAGGTCAGGGATCCCAACGGGGTTTTGATCGTGCCTCCAATGGTTGAGATCGCGCGACGGGATGGAGAAGGCTTTCATCGCTATTCATGGAGGAAATTAAAGGATGAACAGCTTTATGAGAAACTGACCTTTTCCCGTCATCTCGAGGCCTGGCAATGGGTGATCGGTACCGGCGTTTATCTGGACATGATTGACCATGACATTAAATTAAAAAAGAATGAACTCGAAAGAAATCTGCGAATTCAACTCAGGAACAAAAAAATCGGGGAAACCGGCTACATTTATATCTTTAGCAGCACCGCGAAGATGATAATTCATCCTAATGTCAATATTGAAGGCGAAGATTTCGGGCATGTAAAGCATTTTGTGTAAACGGTCCGGGTTTGAGTTGTCAGTAAACCGGTAACCGGCCTTCAAATATGATTG
>DSCM01000025.1 GCA_011049115.1 Pseudomonadota bacterium | reverse complement strand
TTTATCTGGGTGCGCCGCTTGCGGCGCGTGGGTATATAATGACAATGACAGAATTTAAAAAAGTTGGGTTGCGGTTGGGAGCGGGGCTGGTTTTCTGGCTCTTTTTCTGGGGGGCGGCCGTATCGAGCGCGAGGGTTTCGGAACCCGAAAGCCCCGGTGCGGGCTTGCGCATCCTTTTCAGCGGCGGACTGATGGCTAATTTTGAACCCTGTGGCTGACGGGGCAATCAGGCGGGAGGTCTCTCGCGACGTAAAACCCTGATCAACCAGGCGGTTGATGGTCTGAAAAAGGACCAGTTTCTTCTGTTAAACGCCGGCAACAATTTCGATCACAATTTGCCGGCCAATGCCGTCGCCGCGCCCTACATGATGAAAATCCTGGCGCTGAGCGGCATCGAAGTGATCGGGATCGGGCCCGAAGAGCTGATGCTGGGGCGTGAGGAGCTGATAAAATTAAGCGCTGACAGTCCGGTGCATCTGGTGGCCGCCAATCTGCCGGGATTTCTGCCTTACGTCAGACTGCGCAAAAATGATGGCCGGCTGCGGGTGTTGGTCAGCTCGGTAATCGATCCCGGGGTTCTGCAGCACTATAAAATCGGCTATGACGGTCCCATAAGCGATCCGGTGGCCGCGCTTTCGCGTCTGCAGCGGGAAATCTCCCACGATTTCTTCATCGTCATCGTGCATGCCCTGGATAAACGGGTGGTCGAGATTATCAGCGAGTGTCCTGGGGTGGATTTGGCGCTTGACGGCATGACTTTGGGAGCCGGTGAACATAATCTGGACGGTAAGACTGGCGTTCCCCTGGTGTTCGACAATAAACGGGGGCAATATGTAAGTTACCTCGATTATCGTCCGGACCGGGAGCCGCGCCTGAGTACGCCGGTGCGGCTGCGGGCTTCGGTGGGCATGGTCAAGGAGGATCCACAGATTAAATCGATGACGGATGCCTATATCAGGGAAAAACAGCTTTATCACGAGAGCATGCGGGAGCAGGCCTTTCATCGGGAGATGATGGACAAAGAGTTTAATCTTTATCTGGGTGGCCAGGCTTGTCAGCATTGTCATGCCCAAAGCTATCGCCAATGGGCCGTCAGCCCGCATGCGGAAGCTTTTAAAAGCCTCTCGGCCAGAGGCCGCGGCGCGGATCAGGATTGCCTGAAATGTCATGTCACCGGCATGGGTGACAGCGGGGCGATCGGCGGCTTTACCTCGATTGAGGAAAGTCCCTGGATGGTCAATGTGCAATGCGAGGCTTGCCACGGCGCCGGAGCCGAGCACGCGCAAAAACCGTTGCGCAACCAAATGAAAAAGGTTACGACCGACATCTGCCTGCGCTGTCATACGGAAGCCAGCGATCCGGAATTCGATTTTGCAAAAAGGTGGTTGATGATCGAACATGGTAAAGGTGAAAAAGGGGGCGAGGTTGAAAACTGAAAGAGCCTGCGGCGGCTTGGTTTGGCTTTGTTTGGGCTGGCTGCTGGTCTGGGGCCTGCCGGTCTGGGCTGAAAGCCCGAGTCAGGAGGACAAAATGGTCTGGTCTGAGTATCAGAGTCCGGTTCCGGGGCGGGGCAACTCGATTATTTGCTGGCGCTTTGCCGAGCGAACGTTGGCTTCGGGGGAAATGCTGGTGGCGGTGCGCGATGTGCGCGGTTCCAGGGCGATTCGGGCGGATCTCTGGTACGACTCAGATCGGCGTCTGGTGCGGGTTGATTGTTATCGGCAGGTTCGGGGGCGGGAGGAAAAGGTTGCCACAACTTACGCCGCCGCGCAGCCGGTGCTTTTGAACCAGACCCTGATTCCAGGAGACTGGCTCAACCGACCCCTGCCCTTCGTAGCCCAGGAAGGCCGCCGCGAATATCAGTTGCAGGAACAGGTCAAAGACACAGTTTTTGCTTCGCATCTGCGGATCGAGGAGGAAAGGATCAGTTCGGCCGCCGCGACGGCCGCCGGTATGCTGGGTCGCCAAAACCAGGTTGCGGCCGCGGGCCCGGACCTGTACCTGGTTACTGTAACCAGGCTGATGGGAACCTCGACTGAGGTCCCGGTCCTGCGCCAGCTGTGGGCGTCGGGTGACAGCTTTTGGCTGTACGAGGAAAAGGCCGGAAGATGTTCCTGGCGCGGCTCCGCCATGGGCGAATAATCGGGTCTGAGCGCCGCCGGATAAAATTGAGCTCAGGAACGAATAATGCAGGAGTTACCAGGATACCGGAACCTGAGCCGAAGGAAGGGTCGTTTTTTCGAGGAAGGCCGTGGGGAGGGATGCTTTCTCTTGTCCTGAAGAGCTGTCCTGATGCCGGGCTGATTACGAATCTGTTACGAAAACCAGGAAGTTTCTTCCCGTCCAGGCGCGATGGATAACATTCTGATTGTTAATGCTATAAAACCTTAAAAATAGATGGAGAAGATCATGAAGATGCGATGGAGAGGGCGCTGGGGCCTGGCCCTGCTGGCTCTGAGTTTGGTTCTGTACGGGCTGCCGGCGCTGGCGCTGGAGGGCGGACCGGACCGGTTCGGTTATCGCTACATCGACAGCGCCGCGCCCGGCGGGCCGGCCTATGCCTGGGAGAATCTTGAGAACGACTCGACCACGTACGAAGGTTTCGACAAACCGGAGTTTGATTATAAAAATACCGTGGGTTTCCCTTTGGAAATCGGCTTTCCGTTTACCTTCTACGGTAAGACCTACCGGGCTCTCTATCTGGCGGCGAACGGTTATATCTCCTTTTCCTATCAAAGTGAGAATTACAAATACGACGGCTCGGGCCTGCCCTCAAAGAATCAGCCCAACAACCTGATCGCGCCATTTTGGGGCTGGCACGACACCTATTCCTGAAGCCGGGGCATCCGTTATGCGACCCGTGGGGTCGCACCGAACCGGCGCCTGATCGTTGAGTATTATAATATCGAAAATCTTTACACCAAAGCCGCGGATAATTCCGGCTACAAGCTGACCTTTCAGGTGATTCTGTACGAAGGCAGCAATGAGATCCGTTTTAATTATGATCTGGGGCATTCGGCCGGAGACCTGCTTAACGTTGCAGGCATCGAGAACAGCGACGGCAGCATCGGCCTGCGCTACGCCGGGCTTAGCACCAGCAACGTCAGGGGACGCTCGGTCCTTTTCTATCTCGGCGAACCGGGAACGACGAATCCGGAGCCGGAGCCCGATCCG
>DSCM01000024.1 GCA_011049115.1 Pseudomonadota bacterium | reverse complement strand
CGCATTCGGAGCGGTTACAGTGTGCCATCCTGTTGTCGCGAGATTCAAGCGTTAATACGAGCTCGCCAGGTTCGGTTTGACAAATAGTTTGACAGTCTCAAGTCAACCGGTTATAAAAGAGAAAGAGATTACGATATATAAATATCCTTTGCAGGTTTGCCGGCTGGTCGATGAACATGTTTCCGGTGTCGGTTTCAAGCTGTTGCGGGCAGCGCTTTAAGTAGATGTGGAGGTGACTTTTGGAAAGAGATCAGATCTGTTGTCGGGTTGCCGAAGTACTTAAGGTTCTGGGACACCCGGTACGTCTGCAGATTGTCCAGACCCTGTTGACTCAGGAAAGTTGTGTTAAAAATCTTTGGCATTGTCTGGAGCTTTCCCAGGCGACGGTTTCACAGCATCTTTCCGTGTTGAAAGGCAAAGGGATCGTGGATTCGGCCCGGGAAGGCGTGGCCATGCGTTATTGGGTTAGTGATGAGATCAGTAAGCTTCTGATTGGTACTTTAATGGAACACTTCGGCATGGATTGCCGACAGGCTGTTTCCGGATCCTGCGGAGAGGAGTTTCAGGATGCCGCTTTATGAATATGAGTGCCCGGTCTGCGGGGCCCGAATGGAATTTTTGCAGAAATTGGGGGCGGCCGGCGGGGAGCTGAAATGCCGCGGCTGCGGCCATCAGGGTTTGAACAAACTGGTTTCCGGGGCTTTGTTATGCGGCGTCAGTCGAAAAAACGCTTGTGCGATTCCATCTGGGCGAAAGAAATCCGCTTTCGCCTGAAACTGAAACCTGGAGCGGAAGGTCTTTCCGCTGTTTTATACCCATGCCGGTTTATATGATTTTGAGGCGTACCCCGTTGTTGTCGCTGTGGCGGCCGGGGTGGGCCGGAGTTATTCTCTTCCGCTTGATTCCTTCAGATCTAAAATCATTCTTCCATTGACATAGGGTCGGGTTTTATATTCGACCAGCTGCTCCATGTATTTGATGGTGTCGGCCATTCTCAGGCATTGTTTATGGATGGTGTCGAGACGTTTGCTCAACAGAGGCTCGCGGTTCCAGGTCGATTCGCTGTTAAGTAGTTCGATGGTGCCGATAACCGTGGTCAGAGGTTGCCTGAGTTCGTGGGCCACCGCCCCGGCGGTTTCAATCATGGCTGATTTTTTCTCGCTCTGAATCAGACGCTGCTGAATAAACTCCAGCTCCTTGTTTTTTTCGTCAACCAAACTCTCCAGGCTGCTGGTATATTGTCGATCCGCCGCGTCAAGGGTTTCGGTGGGGCTTAAATCTTCAATCAGGGCAATTATCTCAAGCTCTTCCAAACCTTTTTTTTTCGCCAAGCGGTCGATTTGAATGGAAAGCGAGCTCGGCTCACTTTCCGCGCCCGGATCGTCTCGCTTTACGGAAAAGGGCAGGGTTGGAGTTTTGGGGCTACCGGCCAGCAGATCATGCCAGATTTTACTGAATCCGGAAATGTCTTCCATGATCTCGGGCAATTTCTCTCCCATCAACTGCTTTCGGCGCAGCATGAAGGCGGCTAGCTGGTTGGCGAAAATGATTTCCCCGTAATGGTTGCAGATAATGATGCCGTAAGGCAGGTTCTGCAGGATAACTTGGCAGAACTCGCAGACTTGGGCTCGTTTTTCCGGCTTGGAGGAATTCATGGTTGGATTTTTTTTTAGATTAGAGTAAGATTCTGATTCGTCACTTGAATTACATAACTGTTTCCTGCATAAATGGCAAGAACAAGTTGTGCGCGAGTTGTGGACGGTCATTGCCGCGGAGCGCGGACCCAAAGAGGATGAGCCAGATGACGGATGAGGGAAAAAATAAAATTGAGGTGGCGGAAGCCAATCAGGGGAAAATCAATGGTTATTTCGGTGAGACGGTTAAGATTTCTCTGGGAACCGGAGCCACAAAACGATCGACGACCGGAGAAAATATCTATTTTGCCGAAGAATTGGCATCGGGTGAGATTCGCTTGAGTCTTTTAAATATGGCGGGGCAGCCGACCAGCATTACCGAAATTGTGGAACGGGATGTTTTTTTCCAGCGCTGTCAGCCCAAACCGGACTTTGTTTCCCCCAATAAGAGTGCGCGGTTTGAACAGCGGATTAAGGAAAAGGCTGACCGTCATGCTTCGCAGGGCAATCTTCATCTGCGGCGCAAGGAGTATAACAGTGCCGAGTTTGAATTTCAGTGTACCTTAAAGCTGGATGAAGACCATGTCAGGGCCAATTACGGGTTGGCCAAACTCCATTTGGAGAAGGGCGAAGATGATCAGGCCCGGGAAATCCTCGAAAAGATCACCCATATCGATGCTCTTTTTGAGGAAGAAAACAAGCATGTTTTTAACGAGTTCGGCATTGATCTGCGTCGGATGAAGATGTTTGACCAGGCTTTGGACAGCTATCGCAAAGCCCTGGAGATTAGTGATCAGGATCCGGTTTTGCTCTTCAATATGGCCCGTGCCCTGATCGACAAGAAAGCCTGGAGTGAGGCTGTGACCATGCTGGAAAGGGCGCTGACCTTGAAAAATGACTTTCCCGAGGCTCAGTTGCTGCTGTCTAAACTGAGTCAGAAACTGGAAACCAAAGTTGACTGAATGGAAATCCCGGAAAATTTCGCATCCTTGCCGGTCGTTGATTTTTTTTATGCCGCTTTAGAACGTTGTCGTCTGGATCAGTTCCTGGTCGAAAGCCGGCCGGAACTTTCCCGCAGTCGTCTTCAGAGTCTGGTTCGTTGCGGAGCGGTCCTGGTCAACGGGGCACCGGCAAAAATTTCATGTCAACTCAAGACCGGCGACAGGATCAGCCTGCGGATTCCGGCGCCGATTCCCTTGTCAATGCAGGCCCAATGCCTGCCTCTGGAGATCGTTTTCGAGGATCCTTTTCTGTTGGTGGTCAATAAAGCGGCCGGAATGGTTGTTCATCCGGCGGCGGGCAACCCCGACGGTACCTTGGTCAACGCCCTGCTGTATCACTGTCATGATCTGGCTGGAATCGGCGGGGTGCAGCGGCCGGGGATTGTCCATCGTCTGGATCGGGATACTTCGGGCTTGCTGGTGGTGGCCAAGGACGATGCAACCCATCAGGGGCTGGCCGAGCAGTTTAAAGCGCACAGTATTGTCAGGGAATATCGCGCTTTGGTTTATGGCCGGTTGCTGCCGTTGCGCGGTTTTTTCGCCTCAGCTATCGGACGCCATCCTCGGCAGCGCCAGAAGATGGCGGTGGTTTCTCGAGGCGGTAAAGCGGCCCGGACTAACTTTAAGGTTCTGCATTATTATCCGGAGGCCGATTGCAGCTGGCTTTCCCTGCGTCTTGAAACCGGACGCACGCACCAGATTCGGGTGCATTTGAGTGAGGCCGGTTTTCCTCTGGTTGGCGATCAGACCTATTGCCGCAAAGGGGTGAAAAAAAAGTCGTGTCTGGCGCCCGCCGGGGCTTTGCTTACCGCCTTTTCCCGGCAGGCGCTGCATGCCGGTAGGCTTGGTTTTTGTCACCCGCAGACCGGCGCCTATCTGGAGTTTAAGAGCCCGCCGCCGGCGGATCTCGAAACGTTGCTGCAGGCTCTGGGTGACTTGGGGGCAAAAACTGAAAACCGAAGTGGATTATCCTTTCAGGCTTGACAATCAATCAGGGCCTGCTTACTTTAGCGTGGCGCGACATCCGCAGGTGGTCGCCGGTTTTACTTTGCGGTCTGGTGGTTTCAGTACCGGGCCTTTTGCGGCGGCTAACCTGGGTTACCGGATTGGTGATCAGGAAAGCCAGGTCAGGCGTAATCGTGAAGCCCTGCTGGCGAAGCTCGGCGGGGGGGCTTTCCGCTCCCTGGTGACCGTGCGGCAGGTTCACGGGTGCCATTGTCTGGTGGTCGATGGCGGCCAGTCTTCCGGTGATCTCGGGCAGTTTGAGGCGGATGCGCTGGTGACGGGTGTCCCCGGAATCCTGCTTGGCGTTCTGACGGCCGACTGTCTGCCTCTGATCCTGGTGGACCGCCGCCGGCGAGCCGTGGCCGTGGTTCATGCCGGCTGGCGGGGCCTGGTCAGGGGGGTGGTTCTGGAGGCGCTTCGGGAAATGCAGCTGCGTTTTGCGGTGCCCATTGCGGAACTTGAGGTTTATGTGGGGCCGGCGATTGGTTCTTGCTGTTTTGCGGTCGGAAGCGAGGTTCTGGATATTTTTCGCCGGCTTCCGGAGCTTGAGGGGCGGACGCATTGGTATGCGCGGCGGTCCTCCGGCTGGTATCTTGATTTGCTGGCGGTGCAGCGCGCGCAGCTGTTTGCCGCCGGGGTTGTGGAGGAGCATTTTTATGCCCTGGATCTGTGCACCTGCTGCCATGATTTCTGCTTCTCCTACCGTCGTGATCATGGTATAAGCGGCCGCCAGATGGCTTTTGTCGGACTTCTGCCGACTTGATTAAAGGTCGGAAGGACGTCGCTTACCGCTTCCTCTTTATCGTTCTGAGAGCGGCTGGTTAAAGATGTGACATGCAGAGTGTTGGTCGTTTCAAGATTTTTTTGACCGCAGCGGAATTTCCGGCGGTCAAAACCAGGACTTCGCCAAACCGAGAAGAGAGAATTGCCGATGTATGTTTTTAGTAATCTGCTGATCGCCGTGGCCAGAATCCTAGATGTTGTTTTGAGTATTTATCTCTGGATCGTTATTATCAGAGCTCTGCTCTCCTGGGTTAATCCTGACCCCTACAATCCGATTGTGCGTTTTCTGTACCAGGTCACGGAACCGGTTTTTTATCGAATCAGACGCTGGTTCCCCTGGACCGCCATGGGGGGAATTGATTTTTCGCCGATGCTGATCATGCTGGCGATTTTTTTTCTCCAGTCCTTTTTGGTCCAGACCCTGATGCAGTTTGCGTATTCCCTGGCGCCTTAGTTGGATGGTCGATACCTGATGAGCCGGTTATGGTTTCAGGAGAACAAGGACGGGGTCGTTTTCCGGGTGCATGTGCAGCCGCGGTCGTCTCGTAATCGTTTGCTTGGGCGGCATGGGGAGGCGCTTAAAATTTCGTTGACGGCTCCGCCGGTAGAGGGTGCCGCTAACCGGCTTTGTCGCGAATTTGTGGCTGAGTTGCTGGGTTTGTCGAAAAGCCAGGTCGAGGTGGTTGCCGGTTTGAAGTCCAGGCTTAAAACTATCCAGGTCGAGACCTTGAGCGGCGCAGAGTTGCTTCGCCGCTGTGAAATTGCGGAGAGTCTGAACGGGTGTACCCTGATGGCAGAAGCTCCCCGGCGCCCGAAGGCCGGGGGAAATGATAACTGAAACCCTTGATTTTTATTTTATGGGAGCAGAGGTAGGAAGCTATGCCGATTTACGAGTATCAGTGTGAAGGATGTGAATATCAATTTGACATTATGCAGAAGATCAACGATGCCCCGCTTACGGATTGTCCCGAGTGCGGCGGCACGTTACGCAAGCTGGTTTCCTCGACCACTTTTATTTTGAAGGGCGGCGGTTGGTACGCGACCGATTACGGCAAGAACCGGACTTCTCAGGAGAGTAAACCCGCAGAGCCTCCGAAGGCGGCCAAGGAGGAAGCCGCGGCGGTTTGAGAGGCGCAGCGGTCTTAATAAACGGAGCGATAAGAGAGCAGATATTCAAAAGTGGCGGTAATTGTCAGGGTTTCGCTCTCCATCCTGGCCGGCAGGGGAGGGAATGGCGCGGCATTGCGCACGGCCCGCACGGCTTCAGAATCAAGCAGGTCGACTCCGGATGAACGCAGAACCGTAACCTCGGCCAGAGAACCATTCTTGTTGATGACGAAGCGGATCAGCAGATGCCCCTGAACGCCGGCCTGGCGAGCCGCGAACGGGTATTCCCAGACCAGTTCGATCTTACGCTTCAAGGCCAGATAATAAGAGTGAAACTTGTAATCCAGGGTGTTGAGTGAAAGTTCTCTGGTTTCTTTCAACCGGTTCGGAAGCCGGGGCTGCTGGCGGCCGTCTGGTTGCGATTTTTCCAGACTCTGTTCTTCGTTGAATCTGGTGAGCTCTTCGAAAGAGGGAAATAATTTTTTGATTTCCGGCAGTGGTTTCTCAGTTTCCCGGCGGGGTTCGGTTTTCGGCGTTGGTGCCGGCTTAGGCTTTTGGGCCAACGTTTCCTGAGGCTGGTCCGGGAGGCGGGTGGCGGTTTCGGCGGCCGGAACCTCCGGTTTGTGTACGGGGACTTTCGGCGCCGCTTTCTGCGGTCGGGGTTGCGGGGCCGGTTTGGGGGTCGGCGCCGGGCTGGAAACGGGACTTTCCTTGCTTCTGCTTTCCGCTTCCGTTTTCAGATTGCGGTCGGCGAGGAAACTGGGTTTTGGTGGTGGTTCAACCGCCTCTGGTTCTTTTTGTGGCGGCAGCTCAATAATCTGTACCGGAATCTCTTTCTTTTCCTTTTCCCGCAGAGCCTGCATGGCCTTGAGCGCTGGTTGCCAGTCGCGCAGGGAGAACACCAGGGCGCAATGCAGAAGCAAAGAGAGGATGACAAAGATAAGGAGATAGTGAGGTTCTTTTCTTTCCGGCAAAGGTCTTGTTTCCCGTGCAATCTGATAGTGCTTGTTTCACAATGAGTCGTCACTGAAGGCGCGTTTAAGTACTCTAACGATTTGTAAAAAGTCAAGCCGGGCGAAATTATATTTGTCTAATGCGGGAATAATCCCGCAACCCAAATGATTTTTCACGGCCCGCAAATAAGTACTCTGATCAGAACATTTTCTTGTTTTTGTGGTTGAAGAAAATGTTGAAAAAAACAAGAAAATAACCTGTAAGATACTAATTGAGGGAAGGGGCTCTCGCGGAAAGCGGTTTTTTATGGTGAAGCTGCGGTCTCTGTTTTTGCGCCATCTGGAGTCTGAACGACAACTCTCTCCCCACACCATTCGGGCCTATGCTTCCGACCTTGAGCAATGCCACAGTTTTCTTCTTGAAAACTACGCTTTCGCTGATCCGGACAGTTCCTTTGAGGAGACACTCTGGTTTCAGGTCAGGGAAAGTCATCTGCAAAGCTTTATTCGGGCCCGCATGCAACTGGACGGGGCGACCACGGTCAGTCGCAAACTAGTGGCCATAAAAACCTTTTTCGTTTATCTTGGCAGTCGCCATGGCCTGAGCGAGAATCCAGCCGCTCTTTTACGAGCTCCGCGCCATCGGCGCCGGCTGCCGGTCTGTCTTGAGGAAGAGGAGGTCGCCCGCTTGCTTTCCTCGATCCCGGGCCAGGACGAACTCAAACTCAGAGACTGCGCGATTCTCGAACTGATGTATGCCTGCGGGTTGCGGGTTTCCGAGGTGGTCGGACTTGATTTCGCCTGTCTGCGCGTCAACGATGGCGTAATCCGGGTGCGGGGCAAGGGCCGCAAGGAAAGAATGGTGCCCCTGGGCCAGATAGCGCTGCGGGCGCTGGAAAAATATCTGGCTCGGCGCGGTAAAGCCCGGCCTGATGCCGGGGAAGCGGTGTTTCTCAATTCCAGGGGAGGTCGTCTGACGTCCCGTTCGGTTTCCGGTATGGTCAAGCGTTATGGCTTGGAAATCGGTTTGCGCAAGCCTTTGACGCCGCACGCCATGCGCCACTCCTTTGCTACTCACCTTCTGCAGAATGGCGCCGATCTACGAGCTATTCAGGAACTTCTCGGGCACAGTTCCCTATCCACGACACAGCGCTATACCCATGTCGATGTGAAAAGGCTGCTCGAGGTTTACGATCGTGCTCATCCTCTGGCCAAAGGCGAAGAACGAAAGTTGGAGTAGTTTTTTTGCAGGAGCATGGAACTTGAAAAACTCGTAACAACCCTTGAAAATCGCGAAAAACAGGATGGCACGGTAGCCGCTCCAGCTGCAAGGCGCTTAGAAACCCAAGGCCTGCGGCGTAGATAAAGGTACGTCGCGGGGATGCTCGTCCGGCCCTGGACGGGAAGGTTGCTTCGCGAACAAGCCGCAGGCGTGGTCGCGAAGCCATCAAAATTCAATTGCTTTAACAGCGGAGTGATCCGAGTCAGGAGCTAAAATGTTCAGAGGTACAACCATTCTGGCGGTCAGGAGTAATGATCAGGTGGCCATGGGCGGCGACGGGCAGGTAACGCTTGGGGATACGGTCATGAAACACGGCGCCCGCAAGGTGCGCTGGCTTTTCGATAATCAGGTGCTGGCCGGCTTTGCCGGTTCGACGGCGGATGCTTTTACCCTGTTTGAGCGCTTTGAGGAAAAACTGGATCTGTATAACGGCAACCTGACCCGGGCGGCGGTCGAAATGGCCAAGGACTGGCGTATGGACAAGATGCTGCGGCGTCTTGAGGCCCTGTTGATTGTTGCTGACGAGGAACATACTTTCGTGCTCTCGGGTAATGGGGATGTGATTGAGCCCGATGACAACGTCGTGGCGATTGGTTCGGGAGCTCCTTACGCCGAAGCCGCCGCTCGGGCCATGTTGCGCCATTCCTCGCTGGCCTGTCCGGAGATTGTTCGGGAAGCGATGAAAATCACGGCAGAAATCTGTATCTACACCAATGATCGCTTAACCCTGGAAATTTTGCCGAAAGAGCCGGCAAAGGAGGAAAAAAGCTGAATGTCGACTTTAACCCCGAAAGAAATAGTCGTGGAACTGGATAAATATATTGTCGGTCAGGATGATGCCAAACGGGCCGTGGCGATTGCCCTGAGAAATCGCTGGCGCCGACAGCAGGTCGACCCGCTTTTACGGGACGAAATCGCGCCCAAGAATATTATCATGATCGGGCCGACCGGGGTCGGCAAGACCGAGATCGCCCGGCGTCTGGCCAAGCTTGCCCGGGCTCCCTTTATCAAACTCGAAGCTTCCAAATTCACCGAAGTAGGTTATGTGGGACGCGATGTCGAATCAATCATTCGTGACCTGACGGAATTGGCGGTGACCATGGTCAAGCAGGAAGAGACGGAAATTGTCGGCGCCAAGGCTCGTGAAATTGCCGAAGAACTGCTTCTGGATCTGCTGCTGCCGCCGGTACAGGCTCGCGAGGAGGAGGTTTCCGAGGCGGTAGTTGAAGTCACGGTGGACAGCCGTTTCGACAACTCCGAATCGGTCCGGGCGCCGGATGCTTCGGCTGCCGACCGGCAGGCGGAGCGGCAGCATAAAACCAGGGAAAAATTGCGTAAGCTTTTTCGCCAGGGAAAGCTCGATGAGCGCACCGTAAACCTTGAGATCACCCAGCAGATGACACCGGTGGTCGAGATTTTTTCCGCCGGAGGTTTTGAGGAGATGGATATCAACCTTAAGGATATGTTTGAAAATCTGATGCCCAAACAGACCAAGAAGAAAAAGGTCAGGGTCCCGGAGGCCTATGAGATTTTGATCGAGCGCGAAGCTCAGCGCATGGTTGACATGGACAAGGTGGTCAGCGAGGCCAAGAAGCGGGTCGAGCAGAATGGCATTGTTTTTCTCGATGAACTCGACAAGGTCGTGGGCCGCGAGGGGACCTCGACGCCGGATGTCTCGCGCGAGGGGGTCCAGCGCGACCTGTTGCCGATTGTTGAAGGTTCATCGGTCAATACCAAGTACGGTATCGTCAAGACCGACCATATTCTGTTTATTGCCGCCGGGGCCTTTCACGGCAGTAAGCCGTCCGATCTGATTCCCGAGTTGCAGGGTCGTTTCCCGATTAGGGTTGAGCTTGATTCGCTTGACCGGGATGATTTTATCCGCATTCTCAAGGAACCGGAAAACGCTCTGATTCGGCAGTACGTCGAACTCATGAAAACCGAGGGGGTTACCCTTGAAATCGGCGACGATGCGATTGAACAGCTGGCCGAAATTGCCTGTCTGGTCAATGACAAGCATGAAAACATCGGCGCCCGGCGTCTGCATACGGTGCTCGAATGCCTGCTGGACGAGGTTTCTTTTAATGCCTCCGAGATGAATGGCGTGACCGTCAAGATCGATGCCGACGAGGTTCGTCGCAAGCTCGATGATGTGGTCGAGGACGAGGATCTGGGACGTTACATTCTGTAAGCTGGCGGGGCTTGCGTGGCTTGCATGTCGAATCGCGAAGCCAAAATTTCAGTCTGGAAGCGGAAACTATGGAAAAATATTTGCAGAAAGCCGCGATTTTAAGCGAATCGCTACCGTATATTAAAAAGTTTTACGGCAAGACCCTGGTTATCAAATATGGCGGGCATGCCATGGTCGATGAAAACCTGCAGGAATCCTTTGCCCGGGATGTCGTGTTGCTGAAATTTATCGGTATCAATCCGGTGATTGTGCATGGCGGCGGGCCGCAGATCGGCAAGGTGCTGGAAAGAATGGGGATTAAAAGTTCCTTTGTTCAGGGCATGCGGGTGACCGACCAGGACACCATGGATGTGGTTGAAATGGTGCTGGTCGGCAAGGTCAATAAAAACATTGTCAACCTGATCAATCAGCATGGCGGCAATGCCGTGGGCCTGAGTGGTAAGGATGGTTGCCTGCTGCAGGCCGAGAAACTGCTGATGTACGATACCCCGAAAGCCGATCAGCCGCCGGAAATTATCGATGTCGGCAAGGTTGGCCGGGTGGATCGGGTCAATCCGGAAATTCTCAGACGTCTGGATGAATCTGGTTTCATTCCGGTGATTGCCCCCGTCGGGGTTGATGCCGCCGGGGAAACCTATAATATCAATGCCGATCTGGTTGCCGGCGCGGTGGCGTCGGCCCTGCGGGCCGAAAAGCTGGTGCTGCTGACCGATGTGCCCGGCGTCAGCAATGGTGAGGGAGAGCTGGTCAGCAGTCTGAATCGGCCGGAGGTTGAAGCCATGGTCGCGAGCGGGGTTATCAAGGGCGGCATGCTGCCCAAGATTGCCTGCTGTCTCGATGCCCTGGCGGCGGGCGTGGCCAAGGCCCATATCATCGACGGTCGGCAGCCGCATTGTCTGTTGCTGGAGATCTTTACCCCGGAAGGGGTCGGCACCGAGATTCGAGTCTGAGATGGAGCTGCTTGCCGGTCGTCATCAGATTGTCCTGCCCTGTTCGCCCGGCGTCGCTCCGTTTCTCGCTCGTGAGTTGCGGGAATTGAAACTGCCGGTTATCGAGGAACGCGCCACCTCGGTCACGACCAAAGGCGATTTTGCCGTGCTTCTGCAGCTTAACCTCAGTCTGCGAACCGGCCAGCGGGTTTTATGGCGCCTGGCTTCATTCAAGGCTGAAGATCCGGACCAGCTTTATGCCGGGCTGCTGCCTTTGACCTGGGAGGAACTGGTGTCTGCGGAGGGCTATTTCTCCGTAACTTCAGTGGTTGACAACCCGACTATTAAAGACAGTCGTTTTGCCAATCTGCGGGTCAAGGACGCGATTGTCGATCGACTGCGCCGGTGTCGCGGTCGGCGCCCCGACACCGGCCCGCGTCGGGACCGGCTGGTTTTCCACCTGTTCTGGCAGCAGGATCAGGTTAAAATCTATCTTGACAGCTCCGGCCCGACCCTGGCCCAGCGAGGTTACCGGCTTGATCCCGGCAAGGCCCCGTTGCGCGAGACGTTGGCTGCCGCCTTGGTCATGGCTTCGAACTGGGACGGTCACGGCGCCTTTATCAACCCCATGTGCGGCAGCGGCACGCTGGCGATTGAAGCCGCCCTGCTGGCCCAGAACCGGGTTCCCGGCCTGTTGCGCCGGCATTATGCTTTTCAGTCGCTGGCGGGCTATAAAAATATGGAACTGCTTCGTCTGCAGGCCGAGGCCCGGCGGCGCGCGCGTCCGGGGCGTAAACTCCGCATCATTGCCACCGACATCGATCCGCGGATCATCAAGGTGGCCCAGGCCAACGCCGCCCGCGCCGAGGTTGCGGAAGTGATCGAATTTCAAACCTGTGATTTTGCCGAAACCCCGGTGCCGCCAGGCGGCGGCGTCATTTTCTGCAATCCTGAGTATGGGGTGCGGCTGGGCTCGGAAACGGAACTGAGGGCTACTTATCGTCGTTTCGGTGATTTTCTCAAACGCAAAGGCGCCGGCTATGAAGCCTTTATTTTCAGCGGCAACCGCCGCCTTATGCAAGAGGTCGGGCTGCGGGCCGAGCACCACTGGTTTTTTGATAATGGCGGTATCGCCTGTGAGTTGGCGTCCTATCCCCTGTATGCCGGCCGAAAGGAGAATTCCGGGGCGGACACAAAGAGCGAAGGCCAAGCGGATTTGATCGGCCCTTAAATCCCGCTTGACAGCGGCCCGGTTTTTTTGTTAATAGCCGAGACCTCGCCGGAGTGGTGAAACAGGTAGACGCACGGGACTCAAAATCCCGCGGGGGCAACCCCGTGTCGGTTCGATTCCGACCTCCGGCACCATCGATAACAAACAAGGGGTTACGATCATCTGGTCGTAACCCCTTGTTTTCATCGATGGTTGGTG
>DSCM01000023.1 GCA_011049115.1 Pseudomonadota bacterium | reverse complement strand
TCTCTGTATATGGTTTTAAAAACCATATACAGAAAAGGTCGCTGTGGGTGGTCAATTTTCCGTAATCACTAGCTCTTTAACTGATCAATTTTAGAGTATCACAACCAATAAGCGTAAGTGAAACCGGTTTTCTTGTTCGTCTGATACACGATGGCAGCCATGGGCAACTCCTCTATTTCATCGTTACAACACTATAGCGCATAACGAGGTATATTGCAAGAGAAATTGCGCTTATTCTTTTAATATTCAGCAGTTTATGTCGTTTTCATCGTCATAATTCCCGGGAAGCGGGGAATGAGGTGGATTGGTCGACCTGAAATCGTTAAGCTGAAGGTGTGGGGGGGGATGGCCGGCGGGTCGGAACGCGGCAAGGCTGTAGCCGAATACTGGCTGGATGAATTCCCTGACGTCCAGATCCTCAAGATCCGAGGAAAAGGCACCGCGGCGTTTTCAGCTTCACTGATTGCCTTTGCCGGCTTGGTGGGGGGAGCCAGCGGCATTTGAGACTTGGCGTTCAGTTTTGGATTCCGGCGAGCTCACTGTAATGTTGCCGAATCCGTCTGAAAACCTGGTGCCATCCGGTTTCTTCAAGGGTGGTTTGCAGCTGCTCGCAGCAGAAGGCTTGTTTTTGACGGATGTGTTTGAGCTGGATCTGCAGGGCCTGGGTAAGATTATCGAGAAAGAGTGGTTCGTGTTCCTTATCAAGTTGGTCGGGTCCCTTTAAGGGGGGCAGCGGCACACAGCTGATCAGCTCCGTGGCGATGGCCTCCTCGCCGACGAGGTCGCGAATTCCGGGCAGGTCGGTCACGATGACGCGGCAATCACAGGCCAGGGCCTCGAGCAGGACCAGGGGTAGCCCTTCATAAAAAGAGGGCAGCGCCAGAACGTGGGCCCGCTGAAAACGCTCCGCCAGCTCGTTTTGGGAAAGCGGGCCGAGAAGTTTAACGCCCTGAATCAGCGTCGCCTGACGGCGGATCTTGTCCGACTCCGAACCGCCACCGCCGCCCGCCAGCCACAAGGCGGCGGGTGGCGGCAGCTTGGAAAAGGCCTGAAGCAGCCAGGGGACCCCCTTGGCCCGGCTGAGTTTGCCGGCATAGATAAAGGTCGGAAGCTCTTCCTTGGCGCCGAAAACGCGGCAGAAGAGGTCCCGGCGATAACCGGCGCCGGCGATGCCTACCTTTTCCGGGGCGAAACCATAAGCCTCTACCAGTTTCCGCTTTTGCTCATGATTGAGGGCGAGCACGCGATCGACGGCCGTTACTCCCTTGATAACTCCGGGAGCCAGGCGCGGAGCCAGTTCGAGCTGGCGTAATTCAGTGCCGTGGGCCGAGGCCAGGAGAGGAATCGAGGGGAAAAGTTTCTTGATCAGGGCCGTCATCAGCCAGAGATGATGACTGTGAATGATGTCGGGGGCGAAGTTTCTGACCGCGGTGACGATGACTTTTGTGAATGCGGCTTCGTAGCGCGCCAGCTTTTCGTCGTCGAATTCGGCAAAGCGGGTGCTGGGGTAGGGCATGACGTCACTCATGCCGGCCACCGGAAAGGGCAGCTCCGCATTGTCGAAGTATACCGGGTAAATATTTTCCGCAGGCAGGTCCAATCCGGTCGGGCTGGTTGCCATGGCGGTCGGCAGGCCGCAGAGAACCGCCTGGGAAAGACCGACTTGTTGACCTTCCCGCACAATGGCCTGCAGATAGATGCCGCTGCCGGTTTGACCCGGAAGCTGAGATAAACAGTGGAGAATTCGCATTGAAAAAATTCCGGCCGGCGGTTAGCGGTTGCCGGGCGCGCGTCTGGCAACCGTTAACCGCCAATCCAGGGTCAAAAGCAGGTTACGGGTCTCGATTTATGAAGGCCCCCGCTCAGGTTGCGGGGGCGATGATTTCGTTCCAGGCGCGGGTTGCCGCCTGGCGTCCCTGGTTGATACAATCCGGAATGCCGATGCCGCGGTAGCCGGCCCCGGCCAGATAGAGACCCGGCTGGGCGGCCGTGAGGGTGTCGATCGTCTGCAGTCGTTCGGGATGGCCAATGATATACTGCGGCATGCCCTGAGGCCAGCGGTAAATCCAGCTTTGTTGCGGCGCCTGGTCCAGGCCCATGATGGCGGCCAGTTCTTCACGGACCAGGGTCAGCATCTGCTGATCCCCGAGGGCGGCAAGCTCCTGGCGCTGGGCTCCGCCGACAAAGGCGCGCAGCAGGACCATCCCTTCCGGAGCCCGGTGGGCCCATTTGATCGAGGACCAGGTGATCGCCATGATTCGGCGCCGGGCGACCTTGGGGACGATAAAACCGTAGGCGTCGAGCGGATGCGCGATCGCCCGGCGGGGAAAGGCCAGGGAGACGGTGGCCGAGGAAACGTAAGGGATCTGCTTAAGCTGCTCCGCCAGCCGAGGAAATTGGTTTTCCAGCATGGCGGCGGCGGCGTGGGTCTCGGTCGTGACGATCACCGCGTCGGCCTGGCAGAAAGGATGATGTTCCTCCGTCAGCCGCCATTTTCCCGCGAATTCCGGAAACAGTTGGGAAATTTTTCGCCCCGTATGAATCCTCTCCGGGCCGATTACCCGGCTGAGTTCATTAACCAGTTGACCCAGACCTTCGTTCAGAGAAATAAAAAAAGTTCGTTTCGGCCCGCCGGTCGCCGGGCGTGATTTCAGCATGGCAGCCATTTTTTTCTGCCTTCTCAGCATCCCGACAATCAGGCTGCCGCCATCCTGTTCCATCTCCAAAAAACGGGGAAAGGTGCTCAGCAGGCTCATGTTTTCGGGGTTGCCGGCGTGAATGCCGCCGATCAAAGGTTCCGCCAGCTTGTCCAGAGCCTCCCGCCCCAGACGGCGGCGGACAAAGGAAGCCAGGGTTTCATCCCCGCTTTCCCGGCGGCGGGGAATGAGAATGTCGGCCGCCATGCGCAGTTTGCCCGGCCAGGAGATCAGCCGCGAGGCCAGAAAGGGTAGGGGCTTGGTCGGCACCATCATCATCACCCCTTCCGGCAGGCGGTGCAGGGTGTTATTGTCGAAAACAAAGGTGCCGCCGGTTTCCGGGCGGGTGTTGAGCAGTTGCGTTTCCAGTCCGATTTCCTTGATCAACTGCAGGGCCCAGGGTTTCTCGACGATGAAGCAGTCCGGGCCGCCTTCGATCAGATAGGGGCCATCCTTGCGGGTGCTGATCTTGCCGCCGGGTTCCGCCGCCTGTTCATAAATCTCAAGCTCGATCTTAGTTCCCGTTTCCTTGATTTTTTTGGTGATCTCGTAAGCCGCGGCCAGACCGGTGATTCCGGCGCCGATGACAACGATTCTTTTGGGGGCGGACATAAACTTAACTCTCCGGCAAAAGGATTGAAAGACGGGCTGGAAAGATGGCCGCGCCTCAGGCTGGATAGAAAAACGACCGTTCAGTCATCGGCCAGACGGCGGTCGGTGAAGCGCGCCAGCATCTCGATGAAATCATCGTCGGCGTTGGCCGGTCGCGAACGGCGGCAACGCAGGTTTTCCTGTTCGCAAAAGGCTTTTATTTCGAGATCGAGATCATACAGGGTTTCCAGATGGTCCATGCTGAAGCTGATCGGAACGATGATGATATCGGTATGGCCGCGTTTTTTCAGGTCCAGCAGATGTGTTTCTATTTCCGGTTCCAGCCAGGCCCCGGGGGCGTTGCCTTTGCTCTGGTAAGCCAGGGAGGAGGAACAGGTCGGCAGCAGACGGAGAATCGCGGCGATATTGTTTTCAATCTCGGTGACGTAATGGTCCCCCTCGGCGATATAACTGCGCGGAATATTGTGAGCCGAAAAAAGCAGATGAGTTTGAGCGGCGGTCAGTGAAAAGCGGTTTGCTTGCGCGGTTTCCAGAATGCGATCGGCCAGCAGACGGTTATAGGCGGCTGCCCGGTACCAGTTTTCCAGGCGGACGATCTCAAGCCGAGAATCGGAAGCGGCTTTGTCCAGAGCCTGATAATAGGCCGCTGAACTGATTTTGGAGGAATGGGGCGAAAGTGACAGGGCATAGATCCTGGTTACCCCGCTTTCCGCCATTTCGCGAACGACGCCGGCGATATCCGGAGCCGAATAGCGAAAGGCGAGATAGACCGGAATTTCTCCCAGCTTGCGGGCAAGTTTTTGCTGAATTTCACGGCAGATACCGGGCAGCGGCGAAGCTCCGCCGACCGCCCGGTATTTCTTTTCTACCCGTTCACACAGTCCCGGCGGCAGCGGATCGCGCTGCAGCAGTTGTTTCAGAAAAGGCTCGATCTGTTCGGCTTTCTCCGGACCACCGTAGGCCAGCAGTAACAGGGCTTTTTTCATGAGTGTCATTTCCCCAGCATGCCATCCTTCATGCCCGCGTCGGCGGGATTGCTTCCCAGCCAGATGGCCCACAGGGCCTGCATGAAATCATTTCCGGGAATGCTGCCTTTCTCCGTCTGGTTGATGCTGACGCTGGTTCCCCGCTCGGGTAGATAGGTGATGACAATGCGGTCGCCGGCAACCAGATCACGATCAAAAAAAGCATTGAAAGAATTGATCCGCTCCTGCAGCCCGCTGATTTTTTCCTGGGAGTTATTGAAAAAACCGTCATTCCAGCCCTGAACAATTTTATCCTTGCCGACCTTACTGTGAATGAAATGCATGACTACTTGCTTGGCGACATCGGTGCTGATGGCTTTTTCCGCATCGCTGGTCGGGTGCGGCAGGTAGAGGCCGCAGGCATAGATCGACAGAAAAAATTTCTTTCGCATTCCGGCCCCATTCAGGTGAAGGCTTTGCCCCGAGATTTCTATTTTATCGGCAAACTCCACCCCCTTGAAGGTCAGGGCGCCGGCATTGCCGGCGAAAATCAGAATGACTCCCAGGATGAAAAAAAAGGCTTGCAATCTACCGGGTCTTTTGCGCATGGCGGGCTCTCCTTAAATTCTTTGATGGTTTATGCCGGCAAAACAAGGCTTATGACCTTGCCAAAACTCATATCATGGGGCAAATTCAACCTGCACCGGCCTCTTGATAAGGCCGGCATTCTGACCGCGTCGAAAAAGTTCGCTGATGCCCTGTCGGGCCGCCGGCGGATATTCGAGGGTGTCCTGGTTAGCGTAGAGTTTCAGGTAGCGATCCAACAGTCCGCGATCCTTGAGGGCCGGGTCATCGCGTTTTTCCCGGGCCAGAAGGTAGTCGATTACCTCTTCGCGATGCTCTAGGGCGTAGGCGATGCTTTGCCGCAAGAGGGCGGAGATTCGAGCGATCTTTTCCGGGCCCAGGCCTTTGCGGATGACATTGCCGCCCAGAGGCAGGGGCAGACCGGTTTCCCGCCACCACCATTGACCCAGATCGAGAAGCTTGTGAAAACCGCGCTCCCGGTAGGTCAGATTACCTTCGTGAATGACCACGGCGGCATCGACAAGGTGCTCCCGCAGGGCGTCGAAGGTTTTCGCAAACGGGGTGATCGGAATGATTTGCGGAATAAAATCCGGGCAGATAAGTTTAAACACCAGGTAGGCGGTGGTTGAAAAACCGGGTACCGAGATTCTTTTGCCGGCCAGCGCTTCGGTTTTAAGCTGTGGATTCCAGCTTAAAACCAAGGGGCCGTAATTGACCCCGATACTGCCGCCGTGGGGAAGCAGAAGATATCTGTCGCTGATTCCGGCGTAGGCGTGAATGGAAACCGCCGTGATATCCACCTCGCAGTTCGCGGCGAGGTCGTTTAAGGCCAGGGTGTCGCGCCGCTGGTGCTCGAAGATCAGGCCCTGGGTGTCGATCTTGTTCTCTAGCAGGGCGTAGAACATGAAAAGATCGTCCGAATCGACACTGTAGGCCAGGGTGATGGTTTGCCGGTTTTTCACTACAGCTCGCTTTCCATGCGGATAACCGCTGTCGGGGCGGCGATAATCGGCAGGCGGTCGATTGCCGCGAGAGCCTGGCGCAGATCTTTTTCCCGGGCCTTGTGAGTCTGCATCACGATCGGCACGGTGTCGCCATTGGGACTGCGGCCCTGTTGAATGCAGGAGGCGATACTGATCTGATTTTCTCCGAGAATGCCGGCGATTTTTGACAGGACCGAGGTTTTGTCATGGGCCGAGAAACGCAGGTAATACTGGCTGAAAATTTCACTCATCGGGCGGCAGGCGCAGGCTTGGACCGCCTCCGGTTGAAAACCCAGGGTCGGAACCCTTTGGAAGAATCCGCCGATGAGGTTGCGGGCGATATCGACCAGATCGCCGACCACGGCGCTGGCGGTGGCCATCATGCCCGCGCCCCGGCCATAGTAAAGACTCGGCCCCAGGGCGTCGGCGTTGACAAAGACGGCGTTGAAAACCCCGTCGATTTTAGCCAACATATGTTTTTCCGGAATCATGGTGGGATGGACCCGGGTCTCGATGGTGTCATTTTCTTTTTTGGCGATGGCCAGCAACTTGATTTTGTAGCCGAACTCCCGGGCAAAGGCGAAATCCACCGGTTTGACGGCGCTGATGCCTTCAACGTGAATCTGGTCGCAGGCGATCGGGGTGGCAAAGGCCAGGGCGGTCAGAATCGACAACTTATGGGCCGTGTCGATGCCTTCGATATCAAAGGTCGGGTCGGCTTCAGCATAGCCCAGGTCCTGGGCGTTGTTGAGAGCCTGGGCGAAATCGGCGCCTTCATCCCCCATTTTGGTCAGAATGTAGTTACAGGTGCCGTTCAGAATGCCGCAGACCGAATTGATTTTATTGCCGGCCAGGGCTTCACGCATGACCTTGATAATCGGAATACCGCCGCCGACGCTGGCCTCATAGTAAAAATCCACCCCTTTTTCCCGGGACAGGGCAAAGAGTTCGTTGCCGTGGCGGGCGAGCAGAGCCTTGTTGGCAGTCACCACACTTTGGCCGCAGGTAAGAGCCTGCGCGACAAAACTGCGGGCCGGTTCATAACCGCCGATCAACTCAATGATGATTTCGATTTCGGGATTGCCGATCAGCTCCTTGACGTTGGTGGTCAGAAGGTTGTCGGGAAGCGATACCCCGCGATCGGTCGTAATATCGAGATCAGCGATTTTGAGCAGGTTTAATTCGGCGCCGAGGCGCTCGCGGATCGCCTGACGGTTCTCCAGTAAAAGTTTTGCGACTCCGGCCCCGATGGTACCAAAACCAATCAGACCAACATTTATTGTTCTCATTTAATAATCCCGATGAACCTGTATGAAGTCAATGACGACGGCCTTTCGTCAGAGGCGCAAAAAAAGCCGCCGGCGGAAAATGCCGGTAAACCGTTGCCGGTTTTTTTACATTATCTGACGTAAACCACGAATCGCCTGCCGCGTCCGGTGTTCGTTCTCAACCAGGGCGAAGCGGACGTAGTCATCGCCGAACTCACCAAAGCCGATGCCGGGAGAGACGGCGACCCGGGTTTCCCGAATAAGTTTCTTGGCGAACTCAAGGGAGCCCATTTCCAGGTAGGGATCCGGAATCTTGGCCCAGACAAACATCGTGCCCTTGGGTTTCTCGACCTTCCAGCCGATGCGATTGAGACCGTCGCACAGAACGTCGCGCCGCTCGCGATAAATATTGACGATCTCCGCGACGCAGCTCTGGTCGCCTCTGAGGGCCGAGATCGCGGCGATCTGCAGGGGCTGGAACATGCCGTAATCAAGGTAGCTTTTGAGCCTGGTCAGGGCATGGATCATGCGTTTGTTGCCGACGCAGAACCCCACCCTCCAGCCGGCCATGCTGTAACTTTTTGATAACGAATAAAATTCGACGGCGACCTCCCGGGCGCCTTTGACCTGCATGATCGAGGGCGCCCGGTAGCCGTCGAAGACAAGGTCGGCGTAAGCGAAGTCGTGGACGACCAGAATATCGTTTGCCTTGGCGTAATCAACGATTTTATTAAAAAAATCGAGGTCGATGACCTTGGTGGTCGGATTATGGGGAAAGCTGATGATCATCATTTTCGGTCGCGGCCAGGTCAGTTTCGTCGCCGCCTGAAGATCCTCGAAAAAATCCCGTTCCGGGGATAAGGGAATACTGCGCAGATCGCCGCCGGCGATGATTACCGAATAAGGGTGGATCGGATAGGCCGGCGAGGGGACAAAAACGACATCTCCGGGGCCGATGGTGGCCAGGGCCAGATGGGCGAGCCCTTCCTTGGCGCCGATGGTGGCGATCGCCTCGCTCTCGGGATCCAGGGAAACCTGAAAATTCTTTTCATACCATTCGCAGATCGCCTCCCTCAGGTTCGGTACCCCACGGGAAACCGAATAGCGATGGTTGCGGGGATTGTAGATGGCTTCCGAGGCCTTGTCCACGATGTGCTGCGGCGTGGGAATGTCAGGGTTGCCCATGCCGAGATCAATGATATCCTCGCCGGCCTTGCGGGCTTTCATCTTCAAATCATTGACGGTGGCAAAAACATATGGAGGCAGTCGTTTGATGCGGTGGAACTCTTCCATGATTAGAGAATCTCCGTGGTCTGGGGCCTGGTTCTGCTTTTCTCCGCGAAGCCCCGCACAGAGAAGCACTCAACACCTTACAGAATATTCATTTTGGGGCCAGAGGCGCGAAAAGCAATTTGTGGTGGGTTGCCGCGGCGCGCCCGCGTTCGTAATTTCGGCTCATAGCATGTTTGAACAGCTTTTTCAATTATTCGTTGCAGTGCGGATGTTCAGGTAGCCTTGGTCGGTGTTTTGCGCGGCCGTCCGGGCGGCCGTATTGGCGAGTACGTCGCAGCGTTCATTTTCCGCATTGCCGGCATGGCCCTTGACCCAGCACATGGTCACCCGGTGTTTTTCGGTCTGGGCCAACAACCGCTGCCAGAGATCGGGATTCAGCGCCCGGGCCCCGCTTTTCCGGTCTCTGATCCACTGGTTCTGCTGCCAGCGTCGGGCCCAGCCCAGGTTGATACCGTCAACCACATATTTGGAATCGCTGAACAGCGTGACCGCGCAAGGTTCCTTGAGAATTTCCAGGGCCTTGATGCAGGCCAGCAGCTCCATGCGGTTATTGGTGGTTTCGCGAAAGCCCTCGGAAAGCTCTCGGCGATGTCCACCGTAAAGCAGAACGACCCCGTACCCACCTGGGCCGGGGTTGCCGAGACAACCGCCATCGGTGTAAATTGTCACCTGTTTCATGCGTTGATCAGCCCCTTGCGTTTGTTTTTGTATCAGCGCCGTTATCTTAGCCTTTTGTTGATGAGGCTGTCAATCTTTAGAGTGGAGGGCCGGAATCAGTTGGGGCGCCGCTGCTGTTCAGCGCGGTTGACTTCGCCTTGTATCGAGACCTGAAAACCTGCAAAATTCGGGACCTGACCTAATTTTGCATGGAATCGGGAGCGTGTTAGCGCGCAAGATTTTCCGGTTTGGCTGAAGCGCGCCCCTAAGATCGCTGTCGCGGCCACCCAGGCGAAAGTAACCTGCGCTGGCGCTGACTTTTTTGGAAAGTTACCTTGCCGTGGCGGTTAAAAAACTTTATTAAACTTAAAAAGTGTAGTAAAGGAGCCGCTTTTACAGTCGTGGTCAGTGCAAACCGGAACGGTTTCGTGACGGAAACTGCGGTTTGCGGCTTTGAGGGTTCATCTCAGTTCTTTCATCAGTTCTTTAGTGTGCAGGAAGAAGTAAGACAATCATGGAATATTTTGATATTTTAAGTGTGATCGGCAACACTCCGGTTTTGCGTCTGGTCAAGATTTCACCGCTGCCGATATTTGCCAAGGCTGAATATCTTAACCCGGGGGGCAGCGTCAAAGATCGCGTAGCCAAACACATGGTCTCCCAGGCCGAGAAACGGGGACAGCTCAAGCCGGGTTCGACCATTATCGAGGCCACTTCCGGTAATACCGGCATCGCGGTTGCCTTTGTCGGGGTGCATCGCGGTTATCGAGTAATTATCGTGATGCCGGAGGATATGAGCGAGGAACGCAAAAAAATAATCAAGGCCCTGGGGGCCGAACTGGTGCTGACTCCGGCCCGTGAGAGTTTGACCGGGGCGGTCAAAAAGGGCAAGGAACTGGCGGCAACCATTAAAAATTCTTATATTCTCGGACAGTTTGAAAATCCCGACAATCCGGAAATTCATTATTTAACCACCGGGGCCGAGCTTTGGCAGCAGCTTGAGGGCAATGTCGATGCCTTTGTCGCCGGGGTCGGCAGCGGCGGCACCCTGGGCGGGGTCGGACGTTTTCTCAAGGAACAGAAAGCCGGTATTCGTGTGGTGGCGGTGGAACCGGAAAACTCGGCGGCGTTGCTGGGACAGGAACCGGGGCTGCATCAGATTCAGGGCATCGGTGATGGTTTCGTGCCGCCGGTTCTGGATGTGTCGCTGATTGATGAAGTGGTTACGGTCAGCGATGAAGATGCGATAGCCACAGCTCGTAATCTGGCCCGCATGGAAGGGACGATGGTCGGGACTTCCTCCGGCGCCAATGTCTGGGCGGCGATGAAGATCGCGCGCCGGTTGGGACCGGACAAGCGAGTGGCGACAATTCTGCCGGATCGGATTGAAAGGTATTTCAGTACTAGTCTGATTTAGTCACAAATGGTCGCGAGGTCTGACAGGGAAAACGTGAAATCTAAGGCGGGGTCGAAGCCCGTAATCCCAAAAGCGGCATTATGGCCTCTGCCTGAAGGGACTCCAGCCGGTCGCAGATCGGTGCTCTCATCAGATCGTTTTTCGATTTATTTCAAGCCGAAAATGGTTTGTGAGGTAGCAAACAATGATAATTCCCGGCGTAGTCGGGCAGGGATAGAGTTATGAGTATGGAATTATACAATTGTTCTCTGGAAGAACTGGGGCGGCTTTTCGCCCGGGGCGAGGTTTCGGCGTTGGCGATCACCCGTTCGGTCCTGGATCGGATTGCGGAACTTGATGCGCAAGTCGGAGCTTATCTTGAAGTTGATGAGAACGGTGCCTTGGCTCAGGCGGAGGCCGCCGATCAACGGCGCCGGAACGGAGAGAAAATTTCTCCGCTGTGCGGCATGCCTCTGGGGCTTAAGGATCTGCTTTCCACCAAGGGGATGAAAACCACCTGCGCCTCGCGGATGCTGGCGGATTATCGTCCCGAGTTTGACGCGACCGTTGTGACCCGGTTACGGGAAGCGGGCGCGGTTTTGCTGGGCAAGCTGAATATGGATGAGTTCGCCATGGGCTCGTCCACGGAAAACTCCGCTTTTCATCCAACTCGTAATCCCTGGAATCTCGGGCGCGTGCCGGGAGGTTCCAGCGGAGGTTCAACCGCCGCGGTGGCGGCGGGCATGGCCATCGCCAGTCTCGGCTCCGATACCGGCGGTTCGATTCGGCAACCGGCCTCTTTTTGCGGGGTGGTGGGTTTAAAGCCTTCCTACGGGCGAGTCTCTCGTTATGGTCTGGTGGCTTTTGCTTCTTCCTTGGATCAGATCGGGCCAATTACGGCAACCGTGGCCGACGCTGCCCTGCTCTTAGGCGTCATCGCTGGTTTTGATGCTTTTGATTCAACCTCGGTCAAGGCGCCGGTGCCGGATTATTATCAAGGTCTGGACAGGGAAATTGAAGGCCTGCGCATCGGGGTGCCGCGGGAATATTTTGCCGCCGGTCTGGACCCGGAAGTCGAAGCTGCGGTCAATCAGGCCTGCAGGCAGCTGGGCTCTCTCGGGGCTCGGCTGGATGAGGTTTCTCTGCCTCATACCGATTACGCCGTGGCGACCTATTACCTGCTGGCGACCGCCGAGGCGAGTTCCAACCTTGCCCGCTACGACGGGGTCAAGTACGGCTTTCGTGACACTCAGGCCGAAAGTCTGATCGAGATGTATCGTCGGACTCGGGCGCAGGGCTTCGGCGAAGAAGTCAAACGCCGGATCATGCTTGGGACCTATGCATTGTCGGCCGGCTATTATGACGCCTATTACCGCAAGGCGCAGCAGGTCAGAACCCTGATTACCCAGGATTTTGACCAGGTGTTCAGGGATTTTGATGTGATTGTCGCCCCGGTCTGTCCCACCCCCGCCTTTGCGTTTGGGGAAAAAGTCGATGACCCGCTGGCGATGTATCTCTCCGATATTCTAACGATTCCGGTGAATCTCGCGGGTCTGCCGGCGATTTCGGTGCCTTGCGGTCTGACGGCCCAGGGGTTGCCCGTGGGTTTGCAGCTGATTGCCCGGCCATTTGCTGAGGAAATGCTGCTGCGGGTCGCCCGGCATTACGAGCAGGTCTCCGGCTGGAACGGCTGTCGGCCCCAGCTCCAGGGCAATAAGGGAAAGGCGGTGCGGTGATGGATTATGAAATTGTTATCGGACTTGAGGTTCATTGTCAGCTGCTGACGCAGACCAAAATCTTCTGTGGCTGTTCCACTGATTTCGGTAATCCTCCCAATCACAATACCTGTCCGGTGTGCACCGGGATGCCCGGGGCGTTGCCGGTGTTGAACCGTAAGGTCGTTGATTTTGCGATTCGCGCCGGTCTGGCGACGGGTTGCGAAATTACGCGAAACAGTGTTTTTGCCCGTAAAAATTATTTTTATCCGGATCTGCCCAAGGGTTATCAGATTTCCCAGTTTGAACTGCCGATCTGTCTGGCCGGTCATCTCGATATAGAGGTTGAGGGAGGGGTGAAACGAATCGGCATTACCCGAATCCATATGGAGGAGGATGCCGGGAAGCTGGTTCATCCGGAATATTCCGGCGGGGTCAGCTATGTTGACTACAATCGGGCCTGCGTGCCTTTGCTTGAGATTGTCAGCGAGCCCGACATGCGCAGTTCCGCCGAAGCCGTGGCTTATCTCAAGGCCCTGCGTGAAATTATGGTTTACTTAGGCATTACCGACGGCAACATGGAGGAAGGCAGTTTTCGTTGTGACGCCAATATCTCCCTGCGGCGTTGGGGCGCGCCTCATTTCGGAATCCGGGCCGAGCTGAAGAATATGAATTCCTTCCGTAACGTTCAGCGCGCGATTGATTATGAGGTCGAGCGCCAGCGCGATATTCTTGACGGCGGCGGGCAGGTGGTGCAGGAAACCCGCTTATGGAATGTCGAGCGTGGGGTGACCATGCCGATGCGGGGCAAGGAGGAGGCGCATGATTATCGTTATTTCCCCGATCCCGATCTTTTGCCGGTAGTGATCGAGGAGGCCTGGATAGCCGGGATTCGGGCGGGGCTGCCGGAATTGCCGGCCGCGAAACGTCGGCGTTTTGCCGCGGCTTACGGGCTTTCTGAAGCCGATATCGAAGTTCTGACCGCCGAGCGCGCCATGGCCGATTTCTTTGAGGCCGCGGTTGGCTTTTTCCCTCAGCCCAAGCCGGTGGCCAACTGGATCATGGCCGAACTGCTGAAATTTATCAACGAAGACAAAATCACGATCGAAAAGTGTCCGATAACCCCGGAAGGATTGGCCCGGCTTCTGCGCCTGATTGAGGATGGCGCCATCAGCGGTAAAATCGCCAAGCAGGTATTCGCCCGCATGTATGCTGAAGCCGACAACGATCCTTTGCGTCTGGTCGAGGAGGAAGGGCTGGGGCAGATCTCGGACAGCGCCGAACTGGCCAAGCTGGTTGATGAGCTTGTCGCCGCCAATCAGGACAAGGTTGCGGAGTATCGGGCCGGTAAGGTTAAAATGTTTGGTTTTTTTGTCGGTCAGGTTATGAAAAAGACCGGGGGGCAGGCTAACCCACAGATGGTCAATGAACTTTTAAAAGAGAGAATTGGTTGATTTTAAAGCAGAATTCTGTTAAAAGTGAGTAAAGATTTAGCCGTCCCGGAAGGCTTTGCCTTCTGGTTGTGGTCGATAGGCGTGGTGGTGATATCGTTTTACCCTTGTATTTCGTATGGTTACGGTATTTGGGAGCAGGGGATCGGCAAGCTTTTCGGGGGTCGTCGGGGGAGCTGACTTTCAGTCTGGCTTTTTGGGGCGGTCGGAATCAGGGCGGCTTTAGTTATGTTTTTTCAGAGAACCTTAAAAAACGAGATTTCCTGTGTCGGTATTGGCCTGCATTCCGGGCTTAAGGTGAGGCTGGTTCTGAAACCGGCTCCGGCCCACCATGGAATCAAGCTGCAGCGCTTTGAAAACGGACAGTTATTGACGACGATTCCGGCTTCTTCAGAATTCGTGGTCGATACCTCGCTGGCGACGACACTGGGCCGTGACGGCCATGTTATCGGTACGGTTGAACATCTGCTTTCGGCTTTCTCGGGGCTTGGAGTGGATAATGCCCTGGTGGAAGTGCATGGTCCCGAGGTCCCGATCATGGATGGCAGCGCCAACCCTTTTGTGTATCTTCTCAAAACCGCGGGGATCACCAGGCAGGTTGAAGGCAAATCTTACCTGCGGATGATCGGAACGGTTACGGTCAGCGAGGGTGATAAATGGGCCCGTCTTGGTCCACAACCGCCTTTTTCCAAGACTTCGCTTTCGATTATCAGTCATATTGAATTTGATCACCCGATGATCGGTTCCCAAAGCTTCAGTTTTTCCTTTGCCAAGATGGCTTATGACCGTCAGATCAGCCGGGCCCGGACTTTCGGTTTCCTGCAGGAAGTGGAGTGGCTCAAGGCCCGCAATCTGGCCCGGGGCGGTTCCCTGGATAACGCAATTGTTCTGGACGAATTTTCCGTGATGAACGCGGATGGTTTGCGTTTTGCCGATGAATTCGCCCGGCATAAAGTGCTTGATTGCTTCGGTGATGTCAGCCTGCTGGGCATGCCTTTGATCGGGGTTCTGGAAGCCAATAAGACCGGTCACGCTCTTAACTATAAGCTGGTTCAAGCCGTGCTTGAAAATACCGAAGCCTGGGAAAAGGTCAGTGGCGAAGAGCACTCTGAGTTTTTCTTCCCGGGTCTCCCGGATCCCCGTCTGGTTATGGGGGAAGCGTTGTTTTAAGACCACCTTAGGCTGATTGTTCAAACCCTTCTTTATTAAGGGCGCAAACGTTTTATCCTGATCGCGTCCTCATTCACATCGCTGTTATCCTTGCGACTGTTTTTACATTTCGCTAAGAAAATCAACCTCAGTCAGTTTTATCTCTTTAGGGTCGGATTGTTTGCGGCAAAATCAATCAGGGCTTGCAGCAGGCCCGCGCTGGTATAGTCGGGGGCAACGATCTTAACCTGCAGGCCGGCGGCCGTGGCGGCCGCGGCGGTAATCGGGCCGATACAGGCGGTGGTGATCTTCCGCAGCCGGGAGCAGGCTGCGGGATGATGACAATTTTCGACCAGGTTGTTGGCTGTCGAGGCGCTGGTCAGCGTGATGATGTCAATTTTCCGGCAACGCAGAAGTTCTTCCAGTAAAAGGGATGATTGCGGCGGGAAAATGGTCTGGTATACCGCCACGACATTTACCTCCGCCCCTTGTCGACGCAGGGTTTCGGGTAACAGCTCGCGGGCTTTAAGGGCTCTCGGCAGAAGGATTCTATGGCCTTTGAGGTCGCGATCGGCAAACAGCTCAATCAGACCTTCGGCGGCGTATTCCTTGGCGATCAGAGTGCAATGCAGGCCGGCCGCCTGAATTGCCCGTGCGGTTTCTGGTCCCACCGAGACTATTTTTATTTGTGAGAGGCTCTTTTCATCACCCTGCTTTTCCCTGAAACGTTGCAAGAAAGCTTCGACGCCGTTGACGCTGCTGAAGATCAACCACTGGTAGAGGGCCAGTTCGGTAATGGCCCGGTCGGTCGCAAGCCAGTCCGGCGGCGGCACGGTTACGATTGTGGGCAGGAGGTGCGTCCGGGCCCCGGCGTTCTCAAGTTCCTGCACAAATTTGCGGGCCTGTTTTTCAGGCCGGGTAACCAGGATTGAAAGATCCTGCAGGGGTGGCTTTCGATAAGTTGCCGGCATAAAATCTTGACTTCGATGGTTGAGGGATAAGGCCTCAGGCCTGAGTGGTTTCAGGGTGCAGGGCGAAGCATTCCGCCAGCAGGCGGTCGGCTCCGTGCTGCAAGAGTTGGCGGGCTAGAAGCTCGCCCAGAATTTCAGGATCTTTTCCCGCCTCGGTCAATTTGATGATGCGGTGACCGTCCAGGGCGGCGACCAGGCCGCTGAGCTGAATCTGCCGGTTGGCACCGACCGTGGCGTAAGCCGCGATCGGCACCTGACAGCCCCCCTCCAGGGTGCGAAGCAGGGCCCTTTCCGCCCGGACCGCGAGAGCGCTTTCCGCATGGTGAAAGAAAGCCAGACGCTGGTTGTTGAAGTCGTCCTGGGCGCGGGTTTCAATGCCCAGGGCGCCCTGAGCGATAGCCGGCAAGGAAACTTCCGGAGGCAGGAGCTCCGTGGCCTTGTCGGCCCAGCCCAAGCGTTTAACGCCGGCATAGGCCAGAATGATGCCGGCGTATTCCCCGCGCGCTATTTTTTTAAGTCGGGTGTCGATGTTGCCTCGCAAATCCCTGGTTTCAAGGTGAGGGAAAACGTGCAGGAGCTGAGCTTTACGACGCAGGCTGCTGGTTCCGATCAGAGCTCCCGCAGGCAGCTCCCGCAGGGTTCTGCCGTCGCAGGAAAAAAAGGCGTCGCGGGGATCCTCGCGGATGGGGATGATCTCAACCTGCAGACCTGCCGGTAATGTGGTCGGAACATCCTTCATGCTGTGAACCGCCAGATCGATTTCACCGGCCAGCAGGGCATCTTCAATCTCCTTGACGAAAAGGCCCTTGCCGCCGACCTTGGCCAAGGGGACATCGAGAATCTTATCTCCTTTGGTTTTGATGATTCTTAAAGTCACCTCAATTCCTGGGTATTCGCGTTCCAGTTCGCTTTTGACCCAGTTGGCCTGCCACAAAGCCAGGGCGCTGCCACGGGTGCCGATGGTGATACGGTTCTTATGGTTCATGAAGTTTCTCCTTGAAAAAACGCGAAGCGGTTTTTATTGACCATCTTCGCCGGCGAGGTGAAAAATTCTGCGAATGGTTGCGGCCGGTTGGCTGTTATGGCAAAAATCCGTGTTCTTCAGATAATTGATCGGGTGATGAAGGATTTTATTGCTGATGGCGTTGACCATGGCGTCGAGACGTTTTTGCTCTTCGAGGTTGAGCCCGGAAATATCAGGCAGGGTTTTGTCGAGTTCAGTGCGGACGATCTTCATGACCTGGTTCCTGAGTTCCTTGATGGTCGGAGTTACGGCCAGGGATGCGAGCCAATGTTCAAATTTGTCGACCTCGAGGTCGACCAGGTTTTCAGCGCGCTGGGCCTCCTGCTCTCGCTGGTCAAGATTCTCCGAGACCACGCCCTGTAAATCATCGACGTCGTAAAGATAGATATTGTCGATTTCATTGACTTTGGGATCGATATCCCGGGGCACCGCGATGTCGATCAAGAAGATCGGTCGATTACGTCTTTTTTTTAAAGCGCTGATCAGTTCCGGGGGACGCAGTAGATAGGTCGGAGATCCGGTCGAACTTAAAATAATGTCGGCCTGATCCAGCTGCTGATGGAATTTATCGAAAGGAATGGCAATCCCGGCAAAATCATCCGCCAGTTCCCGGGCCCGGCTGAAGGTGCGGTTGGTAACCAGAACCTCATCCACGCCATGGCTGATAAAATGCCGCGCCGCCAGTTCGCACATTTCGCCGGCGCCGATCAGCAGGGCTTTCATGCCTTTGAGGTCGCCGAAAATTTTTTTGGCCAGTTCGACGGCGGCAAAGCTGACCGAGACCGCGCAACTGGCGATGCGGGTGCGGGTTCGGACCTCTTTGGCGATGAAAAATGAGCGATGCAGGTAACGGTTCAGGATCAGACCGGTAGCGCAGTTTTCTGAGGCAACGGCGAACGCATCCTTGAGCTGTCCCAGAATCTGAGGTTCGCCGATGACCATTGAATCAAGGCTGGAGGCCACGCGAAAGCCGTGGCGGACGGCTTCCCGATCATTGTGAAAATAAAGTTTGTCGGCAAAGTCGGAGGCGTCAAACCGATGATGACGGGCCAGAAAAGCGATCATCCGTTCGCGGCACTGATCCAGCGTGGGCGTAATGCCGTAGAGCTCGACCCGATTGCAGGTTGAAAGGATCAGGGCTTCAACCAGGCCGCATTCCTGACGCAGCTGATTGAGGGCGGCGGGCAGAGTCTCGGACGGGAAAGCCAAACGTTCCCTGATTTCTACCGGGGCGGTTTGATGGTTCAGGCCTAAGGTGACAATATGCATAGATGACTGGATATGAATTAATTTTGATGGCTTTGTGAAAACTTCATCGGTTTTGTCTCAGGCCTTGCGCAGCGGTAGTTCTTTCCCTGGCGGCGAGCCGCTCCTGGTTATCCTCCGACTCGATTTTTTATGGGTTCCTAATCTTTTCAGTGACTGTAGCCATGCAGGCCGCTAAGCAGCAGGTTGACCCCTAGAAAGGTAAACATCAGCGCGATAAAACCGACGATTGTCATGAGCGCCGCCTTGCGACCGCGCCAGCCGGCGCTCATGCGCCCATGCAGAAGGGCGGCAAAGAGCAGCCAGGTGATCAGGGACCAGGTTTCTTTCGGGTCCCAGCTCCAGTGGGCTCCCCAGGCATACGAAGCCCAGACTGAACCGCTGATGATTCCCAGGGTGAGCAGAGGAAACCCAAGGCGCAGGCAGAGGTAGTTGAGCTCGTCAAGTTTCTGCAGGGCGGGCAGAGCCCGAAACAGCCCCTTTGTTTTTTTCTTTTTGATCAAATGTTCCTGCAGCAGGTACATGCATGCCAGGCCACAACCCAGGGCGAGAAAAGCGTTGCCGGCGAAGCTTAAAAAAACATGCAGCGGTAGCCAGAAGCTCTTTAGAACCGGCGGTTGCGGAGTGATGGCCTGGGGTGAAAGCAGGGCCGCCAGGGTAAAGCTTATGAGTAGCGGGGTGATGAAGGCCGCCAGCATCAGGACCGGGTTTTTACGGCTGATCAGGAGAAAAGCCAGAGCCAGTAAAAGGGCGAAGAAAGAGAGAGACTCATGGAGATTGCTGACGGCCAGACTCTGGGCTTCGTGACAACGCCAGCAGAAAGCCAGCAGATGGAGCAGGGCCCCAACCTGGATCAGGGTCCGGCTGCGGGATAAGGTTTTGCCGGAAAAGCGAAAGATGGCGATAAAGCTCAATCCCAGGCTCATGGCATAGAGGATCAGGGCTGCGACCAGTAGTAGGGTATAGACAGTAGTCATGTTTGGTAAGGGTCTCGACTGGGGCGCTGATTGAGAGTAATGTCAAGTGCTTATAATGTTCTATTCCGACGCTGTCAACCGCTAACGGAAATTCTTGGGCTGAAGCGGAGAAAAGATTGTACTTTTTTCAAGTGAAATGTTATCAACCAAAGATTTTGTTTTTTTTGAAAGGGATTAAAATGGGTTGTTTTCAGTCGAGAAAACATAGTTCTTCTGTTCTTCTTTTTAAAAGGTGAAAACCAATGTACTTTCCTGTTTACCGACCCCGCCGTCTGCGAGCGGACGCCAATATTCGGCGCATGATCAGAGAAACCTCGCTTTCGGTCGATGATTTTATCGCGCCTCTGTTTGTTTGTCCCGGAGAAGGTGTCCGCCGGCCGATCAGCTCGATGCCGGGTAATTTTCAGCTTTCGCCTGATGAACTGGTTCTTGAAGCTCGAAGGCTGAAAGGTCTGGGCATTCCGGCGGTTATTTTGTTCGGTATCCCCGAGCACAAGGATGAAGCGGGCAGCGAGGCCTATGATGATGGTGGCATTATTCAACAAGCGGTGCGCGCCCTGAAGGCCGAGGTTCGCGATCTGCTCGTGATAACCGATGTCTGTCTTTGCGAGTATACCTCGCATGGTCATTGCGGAATCGTGGTTGAGGGCGAAGTTGATAATGATCAAACCCTGAAGCTGCTGGCCCGGGAAGCACTTTCTCATGCCCGGGCCGGGGCGGATATGGTTGCCCCTTCCGATATGATGGACGGTCGGGTCGGCTGTATTCGCCAGGCCCTTGACGAAGCTGGTTTTGCGCGGGTGAGCCTGATGGCTTATGCGGTCAAATATGCATCAGCTTTTTACGGGCCCTTTCGGGACGCAGCTCAATCTCCCCCCCAATTCGGAGATCGGAAGGGTTACCAGATGGACCCCGCCAACGCCCGTGAGGCCCTGCGCGAAGCCGCGCTTGATATCGCGGAAGGCGCCGATATCATCATGGTCAAGCCGGCTCTGCCTTACCTTGACATTCTCCATTCCTTGCGCCGGGAATTTAATTATCCCCTGGCCGCGTATAATGTCAGTGGCGAATTTGCGATGATTAAGGCGGCCGCGGAAAAGGGCTGGATTGATGGTGAACTGGCTATGCTGGAATCCCTGATGGCGATTAAACGGGCCGGGGCGGACATGATTCTGACCTATTTTTCCGCCGAAGCGGCGGCCCTCTTATGACCTCAGGAGTTGATTATACCCGGCCTGAAATCTTGAGCATGGCCGGCTATACTCCGGGTCTGCAGCCTGCAGCCGGAAGCTCGATAATTAAGCTTAATACTAATGAAAGCCCTTATCCGCCCTCGCCGGCCGTGGCTCAGACTTTGACCCGGCTTCTGGCGGATCCTTCCCTGCTGCGGCGTTATCCCGATCCTTTGAGCTCGGATCTGCGGCGTCAGGCGGCGCGGCTGGCGGAATGTGATTTTGAACAGGTGATTGCGGGCAACGGTTCCGATGAACTGTTGCGGATTTTGCTTGATGCCTTTGTCGGCGAAGGGGAGGAAGTTGGTTTTTTTACACCCTCCTATTCGCTTTATCCGGTTCTTATCCGGATTCGAGGAGGTAGGCCCCGCCCTCTGGCGCTGCGCCGTGAAGGCGGAATTTATCTGCCGGATGCGGCCGCGCTGAGAGGAATCAAGCTGTTTTATCTGACCAGTCCCAACGCGCCCTTCGGTTGTTCCTTCAGTAACACTTTTATTTGTGAGCTCTGCACGGCCCTGGACGGCATTCTCGTAGTCGATGAGGCTTATGCCGATTTCGCCGAAGAAAACGCCTTGCCTTTGTTGGCCGAGCTTGACAATCTGGTGATTCTGCGCACCCTGTCCAAGTCTTACGGACTGGCTTCACTGCGGGTCGGACTGGGTTTTGCGGCCGCACCTTTAATAGAACAGTTGGACAAGGTGCGCGACAGTTACAATCTGGACCGGCTCGCCCAGAGTGCGGCCTGTGCCGCGCTCGTCGATCAGGATTACCTGCGTCGGACGGTGGCCATGGTGATACAGGAACGGCAACACCTGAGCTTTGCCTTGGAAAAGCTCGGTTTCAAGGTCGAACCCTCGCAGGCTAACTTTGTTTTTGTCGAGCCGCCCGCCGGATGTGAAGCCGCGAAGTTGTATCTCGGTCTGGAAAAAGCCGGTATCATGGTGCGTTATTTTTCCGATCCGGCGCTGCGGCACGGCCTGCGGATTTCGATCGGCACCCGGGCGGAAATGGATCGGTTACTTTCCGTAGTTAAGGAGTATTTAGACTCTCCTCAGAACCTTTCATGGCTTGATAAACCAAACATGTTCTAAGAAGAGTACTTATTTGCGGGCCGTGAAAAATCATTTGGGTTGGGGGATTCTTCCCGCATTAGAAAGTGGAGACTTAAAATCAATGGCCATTGCTGAAAAAATTACTCGCTTTATGGAACGTTCTTCCTGGATTCGTAAAATGTTCGAGGAGGGCGCCGCTTTGAAAAACCAGTACGGCGCGGATCAGATCTGTGATTTCACTCTTGGCAATCCCGATGTTGCGTCCCCGCCGGCGGTGGAAGTGGAGCTGGAAAAGATTATACACGAGTCGGTTCCGCTGAAATACGGCTATATGCCGAATGCCGGTTATCCGGAGACCAGACTGGCGATTGCTCGTTTCCTCAGTCAGGAGCAGGAACTTGAGATTAACAGTCAGGCAATCGTGATGACCTGCGGCGCCGGTGGCGCCCTGAATGTCATTTTTAAGACGATTCTTAATCCCGGTGATGAAATTGTCTGCCCGAGTCCTTTTTTTGTTGAATATAACTTCTATGTTGATAACCATGGCGGAGTTCTGCGTGAAGTTGAGCCGGGCCCTGATTTTTCTCTCAGTCTGGAGGCTATCGCCGCCGCCATTAATAAGCGCACGGCAGCCGTGATCATCAACTCTCCCAACAACCCCAGCGGCGTTGTTTTCCCGGCGGCCGCAATTGTCGCCCTGGGTCGCTTGCTGACGGAAAAATCGTTGGCCCTGGGACGGACCATTTATCTTATTTCGGACGAGCCTTATCGTAAACTGGTTTATGACGGCTTAAGCGTGCCCCCGATCTTTCCGGCGTATCGCAACAGTATCATCGCCAATTCCTATTCCAAGGAACTTTCCCTGGCCGGAGAGCGGATTGGTTTTATCGCGTTGCATCCTCAGGCTGATAGCTTTGCGCAGACGATTAACGGGTTTGTGTTCGCCAACCGGATTCTGGGTTTTGTCAACGCGCCGGGTATCATGCAGAAATTGGTTGCCCGCCTGCAGGGGGTAACGGTCGATGTCGGAATCTACCAGCGCAAGCGGGACCGACTTTACCAGGGGCTGGTGGAGGCCGGTTTTCAGGTAACCAAACCCCAGGGGGCTTTCTATCTGTTTCCGAAAAGTCCGCTGGCCGATGATGCCGAGTTCGTCAGGGAATTACAGAAATACAAGGTTCTGGCTGTGCCGGGGAGCGGTTTCAGCGGCCCCGGATATTTTCGCTTGGCCTATTGTGTTGATGATGTCACAATTGAACGCTCCTTGCCGATTTTGAAAGAGGTGGGAAAAAATTTTTGTTGATCGCCGGCGGGTGGTTTCCGTTATTGCCGAGCCGGGGTTCGGGTCAGGCGAGGCGGGGTGGCGCGCTTGAGTCCGGGGGTGATTTCCTGATATAAGTTAGAAGTTGTTTGGTGGTTTTATAGGATCTGGTTCTTGATAAGAAAACTATGAATGGGTGCGGAAGATTTGGTAGCGGTTGGAACCTGTTCGCTGCCGGTCGGAACGGGTCACGTGGAAGAGGATTTGAAAATGAAAGAGATTGTCATCTTGGGAACGGGCTCGGCCGCGCCGGATAATGTGGTCACCAATTTTGATCTGGAAAAGATCATGGATACCAGCGACGAGTGGATTGTCCAGCGCACCGGGATCAGATCCCGGCATATTGTGCGTCCGGGGGAGAAGTTTTCCGATTTTGCGGTTGCGGCCGCGCGGCAGGCTCTGGCCGCAGCCGGATTGCAGGCCGGGGCGCTCGATCTGATTATCTGCGGAACCATGACCCCGGATCATCTGATGCCGGCCGGAGCCTGCTCGGTGCAGGCCCGCCTTGGAGCCGAGAAGGCGACGGGGATGGATGTCTGTGCCGCTTGCTCAGGTTTTATCTATGGCGTGGCAATTGCGGAAAAATATCTTAAGTGTGATCCGAGTTTGCATATCCTGGTGATCGGCGGAGAGATTGTCAGCCATCATCTGGACTGGGAGGATCGTACGACTGCGGTTCTTTTCGGAGATGCCGTAGGCGCGGCCGTGGTTGGCAGCCGGGTTGGCCATGGCGCGAAGATCAGGGCGGTCGAGACGGGTTCCGACGGCAACCTCGGTCGGCTTCTCTACATTCAGGGATTGGGGTCGGCAACCCCGGTGACCAAGGATTTTAATCTTGATGATAACTATATCAAGATGCAGGGTCGTGAGATCTTCAAACACGCGATCAAAAACATGGTTGAAGTCTCCCATCGGGCTCTGCAGAAAGCCGGCTATTCGATTGATCAGGTGACAAAGGTGATTCCACATCAGGCCAATATCAGAATCATTGAAATGTTGGCCAAACAGTTCAAAAAGCCGATGGATAAGGTCTTTGTCAATATTGACCGCTATGGCAATACCTCGGCCGGCACCATTCCCGTGGCGCTCGACGAGGCCGTGCGCAGTGGTTTCCTCGAGCCCGGCGACGTGGTTCTGATGACGGTTTTCGGGGGCGGACTGACCTGGGCGGCGGCGGTAGTGGATTGGTAAATTGATTCGGGACTTAAGTAAAAACGACGCGCAGCCGCAGATCCTTATCCTGGTTGCGCGTTTTTTGTTTTAACGGAGAGTCGACAAGAGAAAACATGGCTTTAGTTGCGTTGCAGAATGTCAGTCTGGGTTTTGGTGGGCGCCCCATCCTGGAAAAGATCTCTTTTGAGATTGAAGCAGGTGAACGGGTCTGTCTGGTGGGGCGCAACGGCGCCGGGAAATCAAGCCTGATGAAAATCATGGCCGGAGAACTTGTACCCGATAGTGGTCAGGTCTGGCGCGCCGCCGACCTGCGGGTGGCTCGGCTGGCGCAGGAAGTGCCCAGATTTATGCCGGGAACGGTCTTTGATGTCGTCAACGGTGGCCTGGGAAGTTTGTTGGAACCGCTTGGTAGTTATCATGAATTGACGCTTCAGGTGGCACGGAAGGCTTCGACGGAACTCCTGGAAAAACTGGCGCGGGCGGAGCGGGAGATTGAGCGACTCGGAGCCTGGCAGGCGAGGCAGCGGGTCGAACTGGTTATGACTCAGTTGCGGCTTGACGCCGAGGCCCCTTTTGCGACCCTTTCCGGGGGTATGAAACGGCGAGTCTTGCTTGCCCGGGCCCTGGTTACCGATCCCCAGCTGCTGCTGCTCGATGAACCGACCAACCACCTTGATATCGATGCAATCCTCTGGTTTGAGGAGTTCCTTGTCAATCGTGCAAAAGCCCTTTTTTTCGTTACCCATGACCGCTCGTTGCTGCAGAAGCTCGCTACCAGAATAGTCGATCTGGAAAATGGCGGGATCACCAGCTGGCCGGGTGACTATCGCAATTATTTGCGGCGCAAAGCTGAAATGCAGCATGCCGAGGAGGTGCAGCGGGCCCGTTTTGACCAGAAACTGGAACGGGAGGAAGCGTGGATCAGAAAGGGGATCAAGGCCCGGCGGACCCGTAATGAAGGCCGGGTTCAGGCGCTGCTGGCGATGCGTAGCGAACGGCGGCAGCGGCGTGAAAAAATGGGGCAGGTACAGATGGAGGTCAATACCGTCATTCAGCCCGGCAAATTGGTCGCACTTTGTGAACATGCGACATTTGCCTATCCCGGCAGTCAGCCGGTGATCAGGGACCTGACGACAACGATTCTCAAGGGTGACAAGGTCGGGATCATTGGGGCCAACGGCGTCGGCAAGACGACCTTGATCAAACTTCTGCTCGGCCATCTGGAACCCACCTCGGGGCTGGTGCGCCGAGGACATAATCTGGAGCCGCTCTATTTCGATCAGCAACGGGAACAGCTTGACGAAGAACGCACGGTTTGCGAGAATCTGGGGGACGGCAATGATACTTTGGAAATCAACGGCCGTCGTCGCCATCTGATCGGTTATCTGAAGGATTTTCTTTTTTCCCCGGATCGGGCCCGGTCGCCGGTTAAAACACTGTCCGGGGGGGAACGTAATCGCCTGCTTCTGGCCCGTCTCTTCGCCCGTCCGTCGAATCTTCTGGTGCTGGACGAGCCGACTAACGATCTTGATATCGAGACCCTGGAAATGCTGGAAGAGCTTCTGGTGGAATATTCAGGTACCGTGCTTTTGGTCAGTCATGATCGTGAGTTTGTCAATAATGTCGTGTCCGGAACCCTGGTTTTTTCCGGGGATGGCCGAGTGCTCGAGTATGCCGGCGGTTATGACGATTGGCTCAGTCAGAGGGGTGAGGCGGTTAATGCGGCACCTTCGGGTAAGGTTGCGACCTCCTCCGGTCTCGGAGAGCGGAGTAAGCCGCGGGCGGCAAGACAACGGAACCTGACCTATCGCGAACGAGCTGATTTGGAAAATCTGCCGGGCGCGCTGGAAAATCTGGAAGCCGAGCAACGGCAGCTGTACGAGCAGCTCTCCGATCCGGCATTTTATCAGGCTGGTGTGCGTGCCGTGCCGTTGGCACAAAAACGCCTGGCCGAGCTTGAACTTGAAATCAAGACTCTCTATGAGCGCTGGCAGGAACTGGAGGAAATTAAGGAACATGGAAAAGATCTTTAATCCGCGGTCAATTCTGGTAATCGGGGTTTCCGAGCACCCTCAAAACCTGGCGCGTAACATTGTCGCCAACCTGATTGATTTCGGTTGGCCGGGAGAACTTTATCTTCTCGGTCGGGAGACCGGAGTCTGCCAGGGTTATCCCATCTTCACGGAGATTACCCAGTTGCCGGAGGCGATCGATCTCGCCGTGATTCTGACTCCGGCGGCCACGGTTCCGGAATTAATGCGTTCCTGCATCAAGCGGAAAATTTTGCGAATGGTGATCGAAAGTGGAGGTTTTAGTGAGTTTTCGGAAGCCGGACGCTGTTTGGAGGAGGAAATCAAGGCCCTGGCTCAAGCGCATCAGGTCAAGTTCGTCGGCCCCAACGGCATCAGTATTATTAATCGACATAACGGTCTCTGCCTGCCTTTCATGCGTCTTAGTCCGACGGAAATCAAAAGTGGGGGCCTTTCCGTGATTTCGCAAAGCGGAGGCCTGGCTCTGACCTATATCGGGCTGGGTTGCCGGGAAAATCTTGGGGTTGCCAAGGTTATCAGTATGGGAAACAAGAGCAGCCTTGATGAGGTCGATTATCTGCGTTTTCTGGCTCAGGACCAGGATACCCGCGTTATCGGTCTTTATCTGGAGAGCATGGACAAAGGCCGGGAATTCATGGCGGCGCTCAAAACCTGCGGTAAACCGGTAATTCTGCATAAGTCCAATACCTCGCCGCAGAGTCAGGTGATCGCCCAATCTCATACCGCGGCCTTGGCGGTTGACGACGATGTGGTTGACGCGGCCTGTCTTAACGCCGGAGTCTTTCGAGTGAAAACCTTTCAGCAATTCATTAATTGCGCCAAAGCTTTGTCGCTGCCGCCCATGCTGGGGAATAACCTGATGATTATCTCACGCTCGGGCGGCCACGCTGTGGTCGCTGCCGACGCGGCGGCAAGTAAGGGCTTTTATCTGCCTGGGCTGACCTCGGAGTTTGTCGACCGGATCGCGAGTCAGTTTCGAGCTTCTGTGATCAAATTGACCAATCCCCTGGATCTGGGCGATATCTTTAATATCGACTATTACATTACGATTCTGGAAATGTCTCTGAAACGTGATGATATTGACGGTGTGGTTTTAAATCATGTCTTTCAGGCTGAAAGTGAATTTGCCGCCACTCTGCGCCTGGTCGAACAGGTTGAGGTCCTGGCTGAGCGTTATCATAAACCGGTAGCCTTGGTTCTGTTTTCCGGGGTCAGCGTCGTAAACGAGATCATGGAGCGGATTGCCCTGCCGGTTTTCAGTGAGCCGGCCAGCGCCATGGAAGCCCTGGAGGTTTCGCGCCGGCGGTCCGCTTTCCTGGCGGCCCAGGCGGAGCTGCCGCCCCAGCTGCCGGCGCGCCGGCAGCTGGGGCGGCAGCCGCTTTTTGAAAAATGGCTTGAAGTGGCGTCTGGGCACGATCATACTCTGCTTGCCGACCAGGCTTTGACCTTGTTACTTGAGTATGGGATTCCGGTGACGCCTTTTGCCCTGACCCGGCATCCGCAGGAATTTATGGAAGAGGCTGAAGAGCTGGGGTTTCCTTTGGTGTTAAAAGCGGTAGTCTCGGGCTTAAGTCACAAAAGTGATGTTGGCGGGGTCTTGACCGGAATTAAAGACCGACAAACCCTGGAAGATGCCGGCGGTCTTCTCTTTACGCGCTTTTCGCGCGATCCGGGTTTCTGTGGCGTGCTGTTGCAGAAGGAGGTTGATACCAGTCTTGAGTTGATTGTCGGAGCCCGTCGCGACAGCTCTTTCGGAGATATTTTTCTGATCGGTCTGGGAGGTATCTATGCCGAAATTCTCAAAGATGTGGTGCTCGCTCCGGCTCCTCTTCATTGTGAAATGGTAGCCGCCATGCTGGAGCGCCTGCGGGGCGCCGCCATCCTGCGCGGCGCCCGGGGGCGTATCGGAATAGACCAGGCTCAGCTCTATCAGATTCTGGCCGGACTTCAAGTTCTGCTGGATGATTATCCGCTGATCAAGGAAGTGGAGATCAACCCTCTGGTTTTTGTTTCAGGCAGTCCGCAGGCCGTTGATGGCAGGGTGGTTGCCTTCTGAAATCTTCACGCTAAGGCAATGAATTTCGTAATTATTCAGCTCCGGTTGTTTTAAGATAGTTTCCCTTTATTCCTGACGCTAAAATTTCTGTTTTTCCAGCGTTCATTGTGCCTCCCGTGCCAGAACCGCGCCAGAGCGCTTCAGGCACCAGCAATTTTAAAGGGCTTCATAGGCGGGGGGAAATGACGAACTCTCGCGAGAGGTTACGGAAGACCATCTGAACTCTCAACACTAAAAAATAGTTGAATCGTTACTGGATTATACTTCTTAAAAACAGGTCGCGTCGGCAAAGCTTTGCTCCGCCGGTAAACCTGGCTTACAAACACAGAACGGGGGCTTTTCGGATACATCCGAAAGCCCCGTTCTGTCAGATTTTCCTGGTTACTGCTTTCAGCTCTTTAAGGCTTCAAGATCCTTGAAATTGTCCAAGGCTTCCGGGTTGGCCAGCGCGTCGCGGTTGGTGACCGGCAGGTTATGGACCATGCGCTTAACTGCCAGTTCGACCTTTTTCCCGCTGATGGTATAGGGAATATCGGCAACCGCGATAATCTTGGCCGGCACATGGCGTGGGGTCGTGTTTTTGCGGATCGTGTCCTTGATCTTTTTCTCCAGGGTCGGGGTCAGTTCGACGTCTTTTTCCAGGACCACGAAGAGGATCACCCTGACGTCGCTGTCTTCCCAGTCCTGGCCGATCACCACGCTGTCCTTGATCTCGGCAATCGTTTCAACCTGGCGATAGATTTCAGCCGTGCCGATGCGGACGCCGCCGGGGTTCAGGGTGGCGTCTGAACGCCCGTAGATGATGACGCCACCGGTTTCAGTAATCATGACGTAATCGCCGTGGCACCAGATATTGTTGTAGCGGTCGAAATAAGCGTCATGGTATTTCTGGTTGTCGGGGTCGTTCCAGAAATAGATCGGCATCGATGGGAAGGCGGCGGTGCAGACCAATTCGCCTTTTTCACCGTAAATCGGGTGACCGTAATCATCAAAAGCCTCGACTTTCATACCCAGTCCCCGGCACTGCAGCTCCTCGATGTAAACCGGCAGAATCGGATTGCCAAGGGCAAAGCAGGAAATGATATCGGTGCCGCCGGAAATGGAGGCGAGGTTGACATCCTGTTTGATATCACGGTAGACATATTCAAAGCTTTCCGCCGACAGCGGAGAACCGGTGGAACAGATTGTCTTGATTGAGCTTAAATCAAAAGTCGCGCCCGGTTTGAGCCCGCTCTGTTGAACCGCGGCGATGAATTTGGCGCTGGTGCCGTAGACTGTAATCTTTTCATCCTGGGCCAGCTTGAAGGTGGCGCCGCCGTCCGGATAGAAGGGCGAGCCGTCAAAAAGGATGGCGGTGGCACCTACGGCCAGAGCGCTGACCAACCAGTTCCACATCATCCAACCACAGGTGGTGAAATAGTAGATGCGGTCTTCGCGTTTGAGATCAACGTGAAATAGATGCTCTTTGAGATGCTGAATTAGGGTGCCGCCGGCGCCGTGCACGATACATTTCGGAGTGCCGGTAGTGCCCGAAGAATACATGATATACAAGGGATGGTCAAAGGGCAGTTGCTCGAAGGTCAGGGTGAGATTGTTTTCTTTTTTAAGAAAATCCTGATAGTGAACGGCGTTGCCGATAGCGCTGATATCGGCCCGCGCTTCAGTGTAGGGAATGACGACAACCTTTTCAATCGAGGGCAGCGAACCAAGAATTTCGTTGATTTTTTCCAGGGAGCTGAATTTTTTGCCGTTATAGGAGTAGCCGTTGGCGGTGAACAGGATCTTGGGTTCGATCTGACCGAAACGGTCAAGCACCCCCTTGATGCCGAAATCAGGTGAGCAGGAAGACCAGATGGCCCCGATGCTGGTCGTGGCCAGCATCGCGACGATGGTTTCGGTCATGTTGGGAACAAACCCGGCCACGCGGTCACCGCATTTTACACCGGCCTCGCGCAGAGCGGCGGCCAATCGGGCAACCTGATCGTAGAGTTCGGCGTAGGTGATGCGCGAGGCTTTCTGGTCTTCGCCCTTGAAAACCAGGGCTTCGCGCTCATCACGAAAACGCAGCAGATTTTCCGCGAAATTGAAGCGGGCGCCGGTAAACCATTTAGCGCCCGGCATTTTGTCGCCATCTACCATGACCTCGTCATAGCCTCGGCTGGCGATGATGCCGCCATATTCCCAGACACTTTCCCAGAAAGCCACCCGATCGTTGACCGACCACTGATAAAGCTCATCGTAGGATTTAAACTCAAGCCCCTTTTTTTCTTTGAGCTGGGCCATCAGGCAAGTTAAATTTGCATTCTTGATACGTTCGGCGGAGGGCTGCCAGAGCGGTTTTTTCATAGGGTTCTCTCCTTAAGGTCTGGAAAAACTGTCTGAAAGTTGATGGTTCTGTAAAACATTTTCCGGTCTTGTTATTCTGCAAGCCCTTTTTCGTCACGGCATGAGCCCAGCCGAGTTGTCGCGGTCATGGGGTTGCGGGCTGGCAGCTAGAACTTTTGCCTTCTCAAACATAAGTTTTTTCATTCGGAATTGTTTTCCGTCAAGGCAACCAGCAGAAATCACTGCATGCGGTGTACCGATAAAAATATTATTTTCTAGAAGTTAACTTTTACCACTTAACGTTAACTGTTACCAGTTAGAAACGCCTGACTTTTTAGCCGATTCAGCCGCGCTTGTCAACAGTAAATCAATCCTCAGCCGGGCAGGCCCGGCGGTTAGTTCTGAGAAAGACCATTGTGTTTTTAAGAACATAAAACGCTGGAAATTAACGGTGCCATGTGTTAATAAATACAACTATTGGGCCGCGGTCAGAAAACCGCTCTCACTTAAGTCATGACGGAGGGTGACTCAGGCCTGCGGGTTCCGGGA